>QGSR01000327.1 GCA_003387805.1 Bacillota bacterium
GTCCGTGGCCGTTCACGCCATCGGCGATCGGGGCGTGCGGGAGGCTCTGGATGCCATCGAAGCCGCGACCCGCAGTCCGGACGCCTCCGCTCCCGCCGCTGCCGGCGCGCCCGGGCTCGGCGCCGAGGCGGCCCGGCTGCCCCACCGCATCGAGCACGCGCAGCTGGTGGACCCGGCTGATACGGCCCGCTTCGCCCGGCTGAACGTGGTCGCGTCCATGCAGCCCGCCCACGGCGCGGTGGACCGGGCCAACGCCTTGAAGTACTGGGGAGCGCGGGTGGCGTACGCATCGCCTTACCGCTCGCTGCTGGACGCCGGCGCCGTGCTGGCCTTCGGGTCCGACGCGCCCTTCGGCCTGGACTTGACCGACGCGAGCTTCTCCGTCCGGGCCGGCGTCTACGCGGCCGTGTCGCGCCTTTGGCCGGGCCTGGACGAGGACGACCGGGCGGCTCGCGACGCCTATGCGCCCGGGCAGGTAACGACGCTGGAGGAGGCCCTGGCCGCGTACACCGTCGGGCCGGCCGTGGCCGGCGGCGAGGCGGGCTGGCGCGGCTCGCTCCGGGAAGGCGCGTGCGCGGACTTGGTCGTGCTGGAGGAAAACCTGTTCGACGTGCCGGTGCGGGAGATTCCGCACGTGCCCGTGGCCGCCACCGTCATCGAAGGACGGCTCGTCTACCGCGGCGGCTGAGCCGGCGGCGCGCCGGTCGGGCCCGGCGTTCCGGAGACGGACGGCCGACGGCCAACGGCGAAGGGCTAACGGCCAACGGCAAACGGCGACCGGCGGACGGCCGACGGCGGACGGCTCAGTCCCGATGGTGACGGCCGAAGAAGGCCGCCAGGGCGAAGCCGGCCACGAAGGTGACGGTTCCCGCGGCCGTCTCGGCCGGGGTGCCGAAGCCTGGAAAAACGACGAAGACCGAGCCGATGATGAGGCCGATGATGGCCGCGTACGTGGCCGTGGGCCAGCGGGAAAGCAGGCCGCTGATGAGCTTGCTGCCCGCGATCAAGCCCGTGGCCACGCCGCCGCCGATGACGGCCATCAGCGGCACGTGCAGCGTGGCCAGCGCGTGAATGGCCGTGGGATACACGCCCAGCACCAGCAAGACGAAGGAGCCGCTGATGCCCGGCAAGAGCATGGCCACGGCGGCCGCGGCCCCGGAGAGGAACAAGCCCGCGGCCCGGGCCGCGCTCAGGCTGACGTCGGGCTGGGCGGCCCGGTCGGGATGGATGAAGGCCAGGGCCGCCACGGCCGCGGCCGCGGCGCCCATGACGGCGAAGTGGCCGGGCCCGAAGGCGCGCCGGGCGCCGGACCGGCGCCACAGCATGGGCAGCACGCCCAGGATGAGGCCCATGAAAAACAGCTGGGTCGGCACGAAGTGGTGCTCCAGCAGGTAATCGATGGCCCGGCTGAACAAGAGCAGGGCCGCGGCGATGCCGACGCCCAGCGGCAGCAAGAACGCCACGTGCCGGCGCCACTCGCGGCTGAGAAAGCCGCCGACGGCCGCTAGCAGCTCATCGTAAATGCCGAGCACGACGGCCACGGTGCCGCCGCTGACGCCGGGGATCAAGTCGCAAACGCCCATCAAAAGGCCGCGCAGTACGTTGCTCCAGCGCAATGGCTTCGTCTCCCAGCACGTTGGATATGAACAGGACCGGATGGGCCGCCACGGCCGCGAGAGGCGAGGGGCCCTGACCGTTGTTAGCCGCGGGCGGGGCCGGTTCCTGCCTGCACGCCGCCGCCGTCGCACCTCCTCGTCATTGCCGCACGACCTGGTCGCCGCTGCACGAAAACACCGTCGGCCGGCCGTCCAGCACCGTCTCCAGGTGAACGGGACGACCCCAGAGCCGGTACACGTACGGCAGCGTCTTTTCCGTGTAGCGCACGTCCAGGTCCGCGCCTTCGTGGCGGTGGCGCAAGTACAGCTCGCCGTTGCCGCGGTGGTCGCCGTCGGCCACGGTGATGACGGGAATGCCGCAGTTGGTCATCTGACGCACCAGCTCGTCCCGCACGCTGCGCCAGTCTTTGTCGACGATGACCCACCGGTCGCCTTCGCGGCGGTACACGTACAAGTCCAGCTCCTCGACCAGTTCTTTCGTCAAGTAGTTGCGGATAAGCGACAGGTCCGTTTCCGTCTCCCGCACTTCAAACAGCTTCTCCATGCCCTGGCCGCCGGGGCGGCCGTACCGCCGGCGCTCCTCGGCCGAGGGAGTTTCCCAGCGCCTGTAAATGTCCAGCAAAATGCGGCAGCCCAGGTGGTACGGGTTGATGCCCATGCGAGACGGCGCCGTGACGGCCGCGTGCATGCGGGCGAACTCCACCGCTTCCTCCTCGGACAAGTCCGCCTCCCGCATGATGCGCATGTGCCAGTACGTGGCCCAGCCTTCGTTGAGGATTTTCGTCTCCAGCTGGGGCCGGAAGTACAGCGTTTCGTCCCGGACGATGCCGACCACGTCCCGCTCCCAGTCGGCCAGGGCCCGGGAGTGTTCCGTCAGGTAGAGCAGCAAGTCCCGGGGCTCGTCGCCGGCATCCGGGGACCGCGCGTCGTCGTCCTCTTCGCCGGCATCCGGGGCGGGGCGGGGCGTTGTGCCGGGGCGCGGCCCGGGGGGGCGG
>QGSR01000058.1 GCA_003387805.1 Bacillota bacterium
CGCCGTAAGGCCTCGCGCCGAACGCGCCGATGGCGTTGCGAAGGCCGGCGGCCGAACGCGGCGACGGCGCTGCCGTAAGGCCCCGCGCCTTACGGCAGCGCCGTCGGCGCGTTCAGCCACGGGCTCAGGCCGTCGCGGACCAGGTCCGCATAGGTCGGCACGCCGTCGTACGTGACCGGCGGGACGCCCAGCAGCGCCGTCGCGTCCAGCACGGCCCGCACCATGGCCAGCTGGCGGCCGACGCGGTCGTGCAGCGGGTTCACCGGGTCGTTGATGACGTCAGGGTTGACGATGTCCGGCGACTGGCCCGGGTTGGCCGTCTCGGTCAGGAACGACAGCGCCTGGGTGTGGTCGCCCCATTCGCGGTGGCTGAGGCCCCGGAACTCCTCACGGGACGGCTCCAGGTTGATGTGGATGCCCTGGGCGCTCAGGTCGAGAATGGCGAACACGGCCGCGTCCATGCCCTTGGGGTGGGCCACCAGCGTGTTGGCCAGCCGGGACGTGACACCCGCTTCGTGCAGGTCAAAGGCCACGTCGACGTTTTCCTCGATGAGCAGCCGGCGAATCGCGTAGGCGATCTGCTCGGTCAGCGTGCCGTCCGGCTTGCCCGGGTGCACCCGGTTCAGGTTGCGGATTTCCTCACCCTCGTGGACGCCGCCGTCGGGGGTGACGTATACTTCGGGATCAGGCTGGGACTCGTAGGCCGGGTTGGTGCGGCGGGAGCCGTAGCGGAACTCGCGCTGCAGACCGCCCTCGACTTCAATGGTGAACGAGGACGGCACGTCGTCCCGGTAGCCGTCGTTGTAGTCGATGTTGGCGTTGTTGCCGTAGGGAACGACGATGAGCCGGCCCGCGGTCGGGATGGCCCGCTCCACCAGGATAATTGCGGCCATCTGGCCGGCAATCTCGTTGCCGTGGGTGCCGCCCTGGACGTACGCGGTGCCGCCCGGAACACCGGAGTCAAGGAAGTAAACCCGGGTGTCGCCGGGAGTGCCCTTCAGCGGCGGGTGGTAGTCGCTCAGCCAGCCGATGCCGGTAACCCCGTAGCCGGGACGGATGTCGTGAAATGCCGGTGTTTGGGCGAAGACGCCGACGGCCATGACAAACACCATCAATGCGGCGGCGGTCAGCGTCAAGCCTGTACGTTTCATCACCGGCGCACCTCCTCTTGGTTGTTTCCTGTTAGTAAACGAAGCAGCTTCAACATACGTGGTGGAGCGGCCGTGAGCCCGGGCCGTGCGCGGGGAACCGATAACACAGCCGTGCTCGGCCGCCGCTCTCGGTGGCCGGGCTCAGCCGCCGTGCTCGGCCGCCGCGCTCGGCTGCCGGGCTCAGCAGCCGGGTTCCGTCGGCGGGCTCGGACACCGAGCTCGGCCACCGGACTCAGGCGACCTGCACGGCCCGAGGGCCCAGCCGCAGTGCCCAGCCGCAGTGCCCAAGGGCCGCGCCCGGCAGCAGCACGCAGAAGACGAGCCCTGCGCCCGCGGTCAGACGTCGTGCCCTGGGCCCGAGGGCGGAAGTCGTGCCCTGGGCCCGAGGGCGGAAGTCGTGCCTTGCGCCCGCGGGCAGAAGTCGTGCCTTGCGCCCGCGGGCAGAAGTCGTGCCTTGCGCCCGAGGGCAGAAGTCGTGCCTTGCGCCCGAGGGCAGAAGCCTTGCCGTGCGCCCGGTCCCGGGGCTGGCGTCAGTTCCCGTAAAGCGTCCGCAGCACCGCGGCGGCGTCCACGGTCTTCTCCACGGTTTCCAGGGTCACGCCGAACTCGGCGGCCAGGTCGGAGAAGAAGCCGTCGTCGTTGCCGTCGGCCCGCACGATGGCGTAGTCGGCGTACGGGAAGACCAGCCGGGACAGGTCGTCGCTGGTGGCGCCGCGGCGCGGACCGCCCTCAACGTGCATGGCGATGACCGGGATGCCCAGCTCCTTGGCCGTCTCCAGCAGGCTCTCGATGCGGGCGAACTCGTCGGCCACGTCGATGCCCGCGGCGCCTAGGCCCTTCATGCTGGCGCCGATGACGACGATGAAGCTCTTGGCGTCGGCCAAAGCTTCGGGGCCGACCGTCGCGTCAAACACGTTGGCCACGCCGGCCTGATCCGCCAGTACCCGCACCATCAGGGCGCCCGGGCTTTGGCCGGCCGAGGTGATCAGGGCAGGGGCCTCCACCGCCGCCGCCGTGCCCGCCAGCGCCAGCGAGCCAAACAGCAGCGCCGCGACCAGCAGCATGGCTGTACGAACTTTCGTCATTAGAAATCCCCTCTCTCTGTCGCAAATTGCGAAAGTGTCTCTAGTTTCCTTGAGCGGTGTCCGCTCGGGCCCGGCCCGTCCGGACCTCGCCACGTCGGACCCCGCGCGGCCGGATCCCGCCCCGCGGGACCCTGCCAGGACCGCGCCCGGCCGTGCCGGCGGAAGAGCGGGACGCCCCGGCCTTCCAACGAAGGCGTCCGGAGGCGTCCCGCCTTCACCGGCTCCACGGGGGTGGCAAGCTCAGCCGCTCAGTGGACGACCGCTTCCTCGACGACCAGCGGAGCCGAGGCGCCGCCGTCCCGCCGGAAGGAGCCCACGCCGATCATGGTGCCGTCGTCCTCCACGGCGATGATGTTCAGACCGCCGAAGAACAGGTCCAGCTCACCGTAGTTGGTGTTGACCCGGTGGCCCAGCGCCGCCAGCGCTTCGGCGGACTCGGCCGGCCAGCCGCCCTCCAGGTTCAGCGTCAGGCCGGACACGTGGAACTTGGGCGTCCGGATGGCCGTCTCCAGGTCCATGCCGAAGTCGACGATGCTGACGATGGTCTGCACCACCGTCTGCGGGATGCGGGCCGCGCCCGGCGAACCGATGACCAGCCGCACTTCCCCGTCCTTCTTCAGGATCGTCGGGGCCAGCACCGTGCGGGTGGTCTTCAGCGGCGCGGCGTAGTCCGGCCGGAACGGATCGTCCACCTCGAAGCCCGGGAACTGCCGGAAGTGGTTGCTGAGCAGGAAGCCGTAGCCCGGCACCACGATGCGGCTGCCCCAGAAGGAGCTGATGGTCTGGGTCAGCGCCACCGCGTTGCCGTCCTTGTCCAGCACGCTGACGTGCGTCGTCGACGGCGATTCCTCTACCGTCGCGGGCGTGAACGCCACTTCGCCGGCCGGCGAAATAGCGTACGGATCGCCCGCTTCGTACCTCTTGGCCTCATCCAGGGAGATGAGGGCCGCCCGCTCCCGCGCGTACAGCTTGGACGTCAGGCCTTCCACCGGCACCCGGTAGAAGTTGGGGTCCCACACGTAGGCGTTGTAGTCGGCCTGCGTAATCTTCAGCGCCTCGGCCATGATGTGGGCCGCCGTCGGGTGGTTCGGGTGGCCGTACTGCGCCAGGTCGAAGAGCTCCAGGATGTTCAGCGTTTCGACGACGCGCACGCCCGACACGATGGGCGGAGCCGTCACGATCTCGTAGCCGCGGTAGGTGCCCCGCACCACGTCGCGCTCGTACGCCCGGTACGCCGCCAAGGACGCCTTGTCGACCCAGCCTTCGGTGGCCTGCTCGATGGCGTCGGCGATTTCGCCGAAGTAGAACACGTCGGAGCCGTGCTCGGCGATGAGGCGCATGGCATGAGCCAGGTCAGGGTTGCGGAAGATGGTGCCGGGTTCGGGGATGAGCATGTTGTCCAGGAAAACTTTCCCGGCTTCGGGGTACTCCAGCAGGAACGACTCGTAAGCGTCGGCGATCTGGCTGGCCAGCAGATCGCCCATGGGGAAGCCTTCCTCCGCCAGGCGGATGGCCGGCTCCAGCACCTCCGCCAGGGTCATGGTGCCGTACTTCTGGAGCGCCAGCTCCGTGCCTTTCACCATGCCCGGGATCAGCGTCGTCAAAATCCCGTGCGGCGGCCAGCCCGTTTCCGCGGGCGTGTGCACGTTCACGTGCAGCGGCGCCCGGGAGCGGTAGTCGATGGCCACCTCCGTGCCGTCGGCCAGGCTGATGACCATGTAGCCTTCGCCGCCCAGGTTGGACGCGTGCGGCTCCACCACGGCCAGGGCGTAGGCCGTGGCGATGGCCGCGTCCACCGCGTTGCCGCCCTTGGCCAAGATCTCGGCGCCGGCGGCCGCAGCCAGCGGGTGGGCGGCGGTGACGACGCCTTGCGTTGACCGGACGGACTGGGCCGTCTCCAGCTCCAGGGCCAGCGCGGGCACCGCCAGCAGTGCCGCGATGACCAGTGCGACCAGTGACATCCGCAAGGGAGTGCGCAGATTCACAACGGTCCGCCTCCTTCTTCTTACTGCCCCATAACGGGCATTCATTGCATTTAGATCTTGGGGAAATCGTGAAACGTCTCCTGTTTCTTCTCTTTTGTACCACGATGCCGATGGCCGATGCGCAAGGCGCCTCCGCGCATTTCGCGCCGGACGCCGGGCGGGCCGTTCAGCGCAGGGAATCGCGGCGCCTCGTAACGAATGTTGCAGGCAGCGGCGCCGTGCAAACGGCGGCGCCCGTTATCACGCTGCAGGAGTGATTCGGTGCGGTATTTGCTCGTCTTCGGCACGCGGCCCGAGGCCATCAAAATGGCGCCTTTGGCGCAGACGCTGGCCGACGCCGCGCAGAAAGCGGACATCGACGTCAAAGTGTGCGTGACGGCCCAGCACCGGGAAATGCTGGATCACGTGCTGGAGCTCTTTGCCATCAAGCCTGACGCGGATTTGAACATCATGCGGCCGGGCCAGGACCTGACCGACATCACCGCCAACGTCCTCACGTCCATGCGGGGCGTCTTGCGGGAGATGAAACCGGACCGGGTGCTGGTCCACGGCGACACGACCACCACTTTCGCGGCCGGCCTGGCGGCCTTTTACGAGCGCATCCCCGTGGGCCACGTGGAGGCGGGGCTGCGCACCGGCAACATATACGCCCCGTGGCCCGAGGAGATGAACCGCAAGCTGACGGGCGCCATCGCGGACCTGCACTTCGCGCCGACGCCTTCGGCCGCGGCCAATCTGCGCCGCGAAGGCGTGCCCGGCCAGCGCATTTTCATCACCGGCAACACCGTCATCGACGCCTTGCTGGACGTGGCCGGCCGCATCCGGTCCGACGCCGCGCTGGCGGCGGACCTGGCCCGGCGCTTCCCCTTTCTCCGCTCCGGCCGGCGGCTCATTCTGGTGACGGGCCATCGCCGGGAAAACTTCGGCGAGCCTTTCGAGCGGCTGTGCCGCGCGCTGGCCGCGCTGGCCCGGCGGGGCGACGTGCAAATCGTCTACCCGGTGCATCTGAACCCCAACGTGCAGGAGCCCGTGCGGCGCATCCTGGGCGGCCTGCCGGAGGAGGCGGCCGCGCTCATCGATCCGGTGGACTACGTGGAGTTCGTGTACTTGATGTCCCGCGCTTACCTTATTATTACGGACTCCGGCGGCGTGCAGGAGGAGGCGCCGAGCCTGGGCAAGCCGGTGCTGGTCATGCGGGAGACGACGGAGCGGCCCGAGGCGGTGGAGGCCGGCACCGTCCGCCTGGTGGGCACCGACGAAGAACGCATCGTCGGCGAGGCGGTCCGCCTGCTGGAGGACCCGGACCACTACCGCCGCATGAGCGAAGCCGTCAACCCGTACGGCGACGGCCACGCCGCGGCCCGCATCGCCAACGCCCTGCTGACAGCCGACGGGGTGGCGCCGGGTCCGCTCTTCGAGGTGCCTCCCTTTCCCGCCGGCTGAGGCGGGGCGCGCCTGCGAAAATCGCAGCCACGATGCGGTTTTCGTGCGATTGTCGTCGGAAATTCCCGCCCGTTTGGGCAGGGATGGTGCGACGAAAATCGAATTTATGCACAATGAAACAGGATGTTGAATAACCCCGGGCTGTGACGGGCTTGGCGCAACCACCAAGCCCGTCGTCTGCCTATTCGGCATGACGCCGGCGCACCGGCCGCGATGGTCCGTGGCAACGATGGGGGGTGGGGTGGGCGTGCGCCTGAGCTACGAACCTACGACGGACATTCTGACGGTGACGCTGCAGGAAGAAGCCGACATTGCGGACATGGCCGAGGACACCGCCGGCACCGTGTTCGCGTATGACGCGGAAGGCCAGCTGGTCCTGATCGCCATCGCGGACGCCAGCCGCAATTTGGACAAAATCAGGGACATTGAGCGCATCGTCAGCCGGCTGGCGCAGCGCATCCTGGGGCACCCGGATGCCACGGAGGCCGGCCGGTAGCCCCGTTCTATCGCACCCCGGACGTGCCGGAGCTTTTTTCGGCCCGCGCCCGGTTCAAGCTTTCGAAGTACACTTTCGTGATGACGCCTTCAAACCAGATCTTCTCCAGGGACGCCCAGCCCCGGCGGCGGGCCCGCTCCAGCCAGACCAGCAGGTTGTCCTCGTTGATGATGCCGCCCATGCGCATGGCCCAGCTGAGGAAGCGGTGAAAGGCGGTGTCCTGGGCGGACAGGCGGGTGCGGAATTCGGGATGCTT
The DNA here is from genome assembly GCA_003387805.1 of Bacillota bacterium. GTDB lineage: Bacteria > Bacillota > Limnochordia > Limnochordales > ZCTH02-B6 > CALJUZ01. Next base: position 6,417 of record QGSR01000058.1, read on the forward strand.
GGCCATGTAGTGGAGCGCGTACATGCCGCGCTCGCGCTCTTTGGCCAGGCGGACCTCCAGTTGCTCGGGCGTGGTGATGGCCGGCTCGACGTGGTAGGCCAGCGCTTCCTGCAGCTGGACCCGCCGCAGGCCGAACTTTTGCAGGCGCCGGCCCAGGTCCGAGTCTTCCCAGCCCATGCCGCGGAAGGCCGGGTCAAAGCCGCCCACCGCGTCCAGATGCTCGCGCAGCACCGATGCGTTGGCGGTGCCCAGGCTGCGGCCGGAAAAGTCCCATACGGTGGGGCGGGGCATGGACAGCGCTTCTTCCAGCGTGGCCACCCAGACCAGCGCGCCGTTGACGTAGATCATCGGTCCCTGCTCGCGGTGGGCAGCCATGTGTGCCTCGAAGAAGCCCCGGGGCACGATGACGTCGCTGTCGACGAACACGATCAGGTCGGCCGAGGCCCGCTCGAGGGCGGCGTTGCGGGCCACCGCCGGCCCCTGCCGCGTGCCGAACTCGATGACGTGCATGCGCAGCGGGCTCGAGCGGGCCTTGTCCAGGACAATTTCCCGGGTGCCGTCGTCCGACGCGTCGTCGGTGACGAGAATTTCAACCGGAATGCCGCGGCCCTCGGCGGCGGCGCCGGCGGCGATGACGGTGTCCAGGCTGGCGCCGACGATGTGGGCCGGTTGCGCACCGGCATGACGACGGCGATGGATTGCGGAGGCCGTGCGGCTGTCTGCGCCAAGATTTACCCTCCCGGCCGGAACAGGAAACCAACAACTGTCAGAGAACGTCTTTCCAGGACCCGGCTTCGTAGTTCGGTTTCTAGTTTAGCATAAACGCTGCCACAGCGACGGGATGGAGAACAGTTCGGATGGATCGGGCTCGCCTGACGGACGTCTTGCTGCACGCCGGCTGGCTGTTGTTTTTCGCGGGGATTCCCTTTTCCGGGCTCAGCGCTCCCGGCATTTTGCTCATTTTGATTCATTGGGCCGTGGCCCGTCCGCAGCTGCCGCCCGCCGCGCTGGCCAATCCCCGCACCGCCGCCGCCGTCAAGTGGTACCGGATTGCCGTCTTCGGGCTGCTGGCGGCGTATGCGGCCGGCCTGGCCGTGGCCGCCAGCCCCGTGGACGCGCTGGGCGCCGGGCTGGGCAACGGCCTCTTGCTGCTCTTCGGGGCGGTGTACGCGTTTCGGCTGGAAGTGGCGAATCCGGGCTGGTGGCGGCGGTACTTGTGGGTCGTGCCGCTGTCCGGCGCGGTGCACGCGGGCATCGGCATCGCGCAGTACCTGGAGAGCGGCACGCGCGTGATGGGCGTGCACAGCAACCCCAACGCCTATTCAACCGTCCTGCTGGCGGCGCTGTACCTGGGCGTCGCGGCGCTGGTGCAGTACGGCGGCCGGCGGCGCTGGCTGGCCGTTCCCTACACCGCCGTCATGGCCGCCGGCCTGCTGGTCACCGGTTCGCGCGGCGCGTGGGTCGGCGCGCTGGCGGGCGCGGCGGTGTTCGGCGCGCTGGCGCTGCGGGGCGTGTGGCGGGCCAATCGGCGCCGGGCCCTGGCCGCGGGCGCGGCGGGGCTTGTGCTGGCAGGGCTGGCGGTGGGGGCCGTCTACGCGGCGGCCGACGCGCCCATGCAGCGGCGCATGGCCAGCATTTTCGACCTCAACGCCAATCAGGACCGCGTCGTGCTGTACCAGACGATGTGGGATCTGATCAGCGACAATCCGGTGCTGGGCGTGGGCGTCAACAACATCAAGCACCGCTTCGCCGAGTACCAGGGCGATCGCGGCGGCCCCGTCTTTGGCATCGCCCACAACTACTTCCTGCAGTCCCTGGGGGAGACGGGGATTGTGGGCACGGCCTTTCTGCTGCTGCTCTGGTTCGTGTGGCTGTATTACGGCCTGCCGCCCGTGGGCGCGCCCGCGCCGCGTCTGCTGCTGTACAGCCTGGCCGTGGCGCTGCTGGTGCGGGATCAGTTTGACGGCGCCCTCACCATTTTTTACCTCGCGTTCCTGCTGAACTGGCTGGGCGGCACGCTGACGGCGGCGGCCGCGGAAAGGCGGGCCGAGACGTGAGGGCGCCCGTGCCGGCGGACGTGCCCGGTGTGATCATGATCCTTCCCTATATGGAGGCGGGCGGCACGGAGCGGCACGCGCTCCATCTGGTGCGCGGGCTGCTGCGGGACTACCGGGTCGGGCTTTTGTCCCCCGACGGACCGATGTTGGACCGCTTCTTGGAGCTGGGTGTCGCGCACCGGGCCTTCCCCCGCCTGGAGCAGGACCCGCTCGGGGGGCTGCGGGCCTTTCGCCGCGGGCTGCGGGCGCTGCTGGACCAGGTGCCGGCGGGCGTCATCCACGTCCACGCGGCCCCCGAGCTGGCGGTGCTGACGCGCACCGTGCACCGCTCCATCCCCGTCGTGCTGACGACCCACGGGTTCGCCGTGGCCAATCCCGAGGCCAATTACCGTCTGGCCGCGCGGCTGTGCCGCCTGGGCAGGGTAAACCGTGTCATCAGCGTTTCCCGGTGGGAAGCGGACATGCTGGGCCGGGGCGGCCTGGCGCCGGGGCGGGTGCGCGGCGTTCACAACCGCCTTCCCGATCCCCCGCAGCCGGCCGTCGACTCGCCGGCGCACCTGGGCCGGGCCGCCGGCGCGCCCAGCGCTGTGGGCGGTGGCGGGGGTGGGCCGGGGAAAGGGTTTCACCTGCTGCTGGAGGCGCTGGCGGAGCTTCAAGAACCGCCCGGGCCGGCGTGGTCGCTGCCGCCGCGGCTGGTTGTGGTGGGCGACGGGTCCCAGCGGGCGGAGCTGGAACGGCGGGCCGGGGGGGCGGGCGCCGCCGGGCGGGGGTCTTTTTGCGGGCAACGCGGAGGCCGGCGGCGGGGGGCCGGGGGCTGTGTGTGCCCTGCGCGT
>QGSR01000059.1 GCA_003387805.1 Bacillota bacterium
CCCCCGGTCTCAGGCTCGAGGGCGCGGACCTGCCCTTCGGGAATGGCCCGGATGCCGCCCCGCTCCCCCTTGGTCGGCTCGCCCCGGTAGTCGTCGACCCGCCCCAGGGTCACGTGCGCCTGCGTCACCCAGTCGACGAAGCGGAACGGACCGGTGCCGACGGCCACCCGCAGGCCGTAGTCGGCGCCCGCCTCGGTGACGGCCTTCTCGTTCAGGATGGCCGCGACCGGGTGGGCCAGGTGGGCCAGAATCGGGCTGAACGGCGCGGACGTCTTGATGCGGATGGTGTAGTCGTCGATGATCTCGATCTCATCGATGACCTGCAGCAAGAACGCCGCGTCGGCGGCCGTGGCTGGATCCAGCAGCCGCTCGAACGTGAACTTCACGTCCGACGCCTTGAACGTTTCGCCGTTGTGGAACTTGACGCCCTCGCGCAGCTTGAACTCGTACGTCAGCTCGTCCAGCTGCTCCCAGGACGTGGCGAGGCCGGGATACAGGTTGAGGTCTTCGCCCATGACGATAAGCGTTTCGTAAATCTGCCGGCGCACGCGCGACGACGGCTGGTCGTTGGTCGTATGCGGGTCGAGGTTGACCGCGTCCGCACCCTGCGCCACGATCAGCGTCTGGGCCGATGCGGACCCGAGACCGAAGAATCCGACGAGGAGAGCGGCAATGACAAACCCGACGACGAGAAACCGACCGCTGGTTCGCATTGCGTTAGGTTTCCTCCCTTAAACGTAGTAATTTTGCGCGCCCGTTCCCGATGCGGCGACGTCGTCGCCCGTCCCCCCAGGCATAGCGCAAAGAAATAAGTACTCCGTATGTGGCGAATCGACCTTCTTATTGCGGCACATTTTTCCCGTTGCGAAGTGGAAACCGTTGCCTTCTGTTTTTGTATCGATTCAGACGCCGGGTTGATCAGTTGCTAACGCCCTTCGCTATGGTATAATCGGTGTGCACCCGAAAGGGCACGGGGGGAAAGCGCTTGAGCGTTTGCGGCAACGACGGGAGCGCCGCGGCGGCCGGCGGGCGCCGGCGCCGCAGCCGCGTGGTCGACGTCGGCGGCGTTCTTATCGGCGGAAACCATCCGATCGTAATCCAGTCTATGACCAACACGGACACGGCCGACGTGGACGCGACCGTGGAGCAAATCCGTGCCTTGGCCGACGCCGGCAGCGAGATCGTGCGCATCACCGTCAACAACGAGGCGGCCGCGCAGGCGGTTCCCCGCATCGTGGAGCGGCTGCGCGCGCAAGGCTGCTCGGTGCCCGTCGTCGGCGATTTCCACTACAACGGCCACATCCTGCTTACGAAGTACCCCGAGACGGCCCGCGCGCTGGACAAGTACCGCATCAATCCCGGCAACGTGGGCACCAAGCGGCGCGACGACAACTTCCGCACCATCATCGAGCAGGCCGTCAAGTACGGCAAACCGGTCCGCATCGGCGTCAACTGGGGCTCTCTTGATCAGGACCTCCTGACCGAAATGATGGACGCCAACGCGCGCCGGCCCGAGCCGAAGGACGCGAAGTCGGTGATGATCGACGCCATGGTGGAAAGCGCCCTTCGCTCCGCGGCGTACGCCGAGGAATGCGGTCTGCCGCCCGACCGGATCGTGATCAGCGCGAAGGTTTCCGGGGTCCAGGATCTCATCAAAGTCTACCGAATCCTCGCCGCCAAGTGTGACTACCCGCTGCATCTCGGGCTGACCGAGGCGGGCATGGGCATGAAGGGCATCGTGGCCAGCACGGCGGGTCTGGCCGTGCTGCTCCAGGAAGGCATCGGCGACACGATTCGCGTGTCGCTGACGCCCCGTCCCGGCGGCGACCGCACCGAAGAAGTGCAGGTCTGCCGGCAAATCCTGCAGTCGCTGGAACTGCGGTCCTTCACGCCGCAGGTGACGTCGTGCCCGGGATGCGGCCGCACCACCAGCACCTTTTTCCAGGAACTGGCCGAACAAGTGCAAAGCTACATCGAAAAGCAAATGCCGGCGTGGCGTGAGCGCTACCCGGGCGTCGAACGGCTCAAGGTGGCGGTCATGGGCTGCGTCGTCAACGGTCCCGGCGAGAGCAAGCACGCGGATATCGGCATTTCTCTGCCGGGGACGTTTGAGGAGCCGAAAGCGCCGGTGTACGTGGACGGCCGGCTGCTGACGACTTTGCGCGGGGAAGACCTGGCGCAGCAGTTCATCGCCATCCTGAACGACTACGTGGACGCCCGCTACGGCCGGCGGGAAGCGCCGGCCGGGGTGGACGCGGGCCGGGCTTAGCCGGCACGCCCGAGCGATCCGTCGTACCGTTTCCGGCGATCCCGGCGCGACCGGCGGGGGCGCGGTGCGTTTCCGCGCTCTCCGTGCGCGCCGCTCGCACGATAGAAGTATACATACGTTGAGAAAAGGAGGTGTACGTCGTTGTCCGTTGAGCGTATCGCGGTGCTCGGCGCCGGCACCATGGGGCACGGCATCGCCCAGGTGGCCGCCATGTCGGGCTTCGCCGTGGCGCTGCAGGACGTTTCGGAAGACGCCCTCTCTCGCGCACAGGGCCAAATCGCGTGGAGTCTGGAGCGCCTGGTGGAGAAGGGCCGCCTGGAGCGGGCCGACGCGCAGCAGGTGACAGAGCGCATCCGCACCACGACGGTCCTGGCCGAGGCCGTGGCCGAGGCGGATTTCGTCATCGAAGCGGTGCCGGAGCAGCTGGAGCTCAAACTGTCGGTCTTCGGCGAAGTCGACCGGCTGGCGCCGCCGCACGCGGTCATTGTCAGCAACACGTCGCAGTTCAGCATCACCCGCCTGGCTGCGGCCACGGGCCGTCCCGACCGGGTCTGCGGCATGCACTTCTTCAATCCGCCGGCGCTGATGAAGCTCGTGGAGATTGCGCGCGGGGAGCGCACGTCCGACGAGACCCACCGGGTCGTCGAGGAGACGGCCGCCCGGATGGGCAAGGAAACGGTGACGTGCAAAGACAGCCCGGGCTTCATTACGACGCGGCTCATCGGGCTCTTGTGGGTGGAGGCCCTCCGCTTGGTCGAGGAAGGCGTGGCCTCGCCGGAAGACATCGACAAGGCTTGCCGCCTGGGCCTGGGCCACGCGATGGGTCCGCTGGAGACGGCGGACTGGTCGGGCCTGGACGTGGCCCTCGCGGTGGCCGACAGCCTGAAGGAACGGCTCGGTGAGCGTTTTCTGACCACGCCGACCCACAGAAACCTTGTCCACGCCGGCTTCGTAGGGCGCAAGGCCGGCAAAGGCATCTACACGTACGACAACGAGAGCGGCAAGCATTGACGTGGCAGGCGCACGACACGGACACGGGCGGCGGTCCCGGGGGGCCGGGGCTTAGGTCCCGGAACGCCGCCTGCTGCGGGCAGGATAATTAGTTTCGTTGACGAATTATCTTGGCGGTTTGTCCCGAACAGGGCGGGACAAAAATCATCACACGGCGAGCGAGTGAGGAGTCGAAGGTGAAACATCTCCGGATATTGTTGGCCTTTGGACTTGTCGTCACCGGCGCGCTGCTGGCCGCGGCCTCGGGCGTCGCGCAGGCGGCCGGGCCGCAAAACTGGCTGTATCCCGGCGGTCCCGTGGCCGAGATGCAGCTGGGTCTGTTCATGCTGACGACCTGGATTATGGTCTTCGTTTTCGTCGTCGTTTCCGGACTCTTGATCTACGCGATCGTGAAGTTCCGTGCGAAAGGCGCGGAGGAGGCCGGCACCGCCGCGGCCGAGGCGGCGGCGGCCAAGGAGGACTTGCCTCCCCAGTTCGAGGGCGATCCGAGGCTGGAGATCGTTCTGACGATCGTGCCTTTTATTTTGCTGGTCATTATGGCTATTCCCACCGTCAACCTTAACTTCGCGCTGGCGGCCGACCCCGAAGGGGACCCGTTGCACGTGCGCGTCGTCGGCCACCAGTGGTGGTGGGAATTTGAGTACGTGGATCTCGGCATCATTACGGGCAACGAACTCCGGATTCCCACGGGCCGGCCCGTGGTGCTGCACATTGAAACGGCCGACGTCATCCACAAGTTCTGGGTGCCGCGCCTGGCCGGCAAGATCGACGCCATCCCGGGCCGCGTGAACACCGCGTGGATTCAGGCCGACGAACCGGGTGTGTACTGGGGCCAGTGCGCCGAGATGTGCGGCACCCACCATGCCAACATGCGCACGCGCGTCGTCGCGCTGCCGCCCGACGAGTTCGAGCAGTGGGTGGCCAACTACGGCCGCGGCCCGGTGGTGGAGACCGCGGAGGAGCTGGCCGCCGCGGAGCGCGGCAAGCTGGTGTTCGAGACGCGCGGCTGCCAGGCTTGCCACACCATTGAAGGCACCTCGGCCGTGGCCAAAGTCGGGCCCAACTTGACCGACATCGGCACGCGCCTGACGCTGGCCGCGGGCATGATGGACAACAACCGGGAGAACCTGAAGCGCTGGATTTCCGATCCGCAGGGCGTCAAGCCGGGCAACCGGATGACCAGGCTCCCGCTGTCCGAGGACGAGCTGGACGACCTGGTCACGTACTTGCTGAGCCTGAAGTAATCGCGATGCGCAGCTCGTCGGCGGGCGCGAAGCGCTTTTCGTATCACGGGAGAAGGAGTTGCAGTCATGGCGACTACGACGGTTTCGAGGTCTTTTTGGCAGGCGCTGCCTAAACCGAAGTCGGAAACCGGCTTTTGGAGCTGGGTCACCACCGTTGACCACAAGCGCATCGGCATTATGTACTTCTGGACGTCGCTGTTCTTCTTCCTCGTCGGCGGCGTGGAAGCGCTGCTGATGCGCCTGCAGCTGGCCGGGCCGGAGTTGGATATCATTCACCCGGACTTGTTCAACCAGCTGTTTACGATGCACGCCACGACCATGATCTTCCTGGGCATCATGCCTCTCACGGCGGCGTTCTTCAACTACTTGATTCCGCTGATGATCGGCGCCCGGGACGTGGCCTTTCCGAAGCTGAACGCGTTCAGCTACTGGACGTTCCTTCTGGGCGGCATTCTGCTCAACGCCAGCTGGTTCCTGGGCGGGCCGTCGGACGCGGGCTGGTACGGCTATCCGACGTACAGCCTGTCGCAGTACAACCCGGGCCTGGGCGTGGACTTCTGGACCATCGGCCTGCTGATTACCGGTATCGGCACGCTGGTGTCGGGCTTCAACTTCATCGTGACCATCCTCAACATGCGGGCGCCGGGCATGAGCCTGATGCGCATGCCTATGTTCGCGTGGGGCACGCTGGTCACCATGTTCCTAATCGTGTTCTCGTTCCCGGTCATCACCGTGGCGCTGCTGTTGGTGCTGTTTGACCGGCAGTTCGGCACGCTGCTGTTCGACGTCTTCGCCGGGTCGGACATTACGCTGTACCACCACTTGTTCTGGGTGTTCGGCCACCCGGAGGTGTACATCATCATCCTGCCCGGCATGGGCATCGTGTCGGAGATTATCCCGACCTTCAGCCGCAAGCCGCTGTTCGGCTACCCCGTGATGGTGTTCTCCACCATGCTCATCGGGTTCGTCGGCTTCGGCGTCTGGTCCCACCACCTGTTTACGCTGGGCTTCGGCCCCGTGGTCAACACCGTGTTCGCGCTGGCGACCATGATCATCGCGGTGCCCACGGGCGTGAAGATGTTCAACTGGATCGGCACGCTTTGGCGCGGACGTCTGCGCATGACCGCGGCCATGATGTACGCCCTGGGCTTTCTGGCCCTGTTCCTGATTGGCGGCCTGACGGGCGTCATGCTGTCGGCCGCGCCGTCCAACACGCAGATTCACCATACGTACTTCGTGGTGGGTCACTTCCACTACGTCATGATCGGCGGCGCGCTGTTCTCGCTGTTCGGCGCCATGCACTACTGGTGGCCCAAGATGTTCGGCCGCATGCTGGACGAGAAGCTGGGCAAGGTCACGTTCTGGATTTTGTTCATCGGCTTTAATCTGACGTTCTTCCCGATGATCATCCTGGGCGTGCTGGGCATGCCGCGCCGTATCTACACCTACTCGGCGGACATGGGCTGGGATCTGGCCAACCTGACGTCCAGCATCGGCGCGTTCACCATGGCCGTGGCGGTGCTGCTGGCGCTCTACAACATCTTCAACACGATGCGCAAGCCCCAGGGCGCGCCCGCGGACCCGTGGGACGCCCGCACGCTGGAGTGGACCATCCCTTCGCCGCCGCCGGCCCACAACTTTGACCAGCTGCCGGTGGTGTCCAGCCGCGACGAGCTGTGGCATCGCAAGCACCCGCACCTGGAGCCGCTGGCGGGCGCGACGAAGGAGGAAATCGCGGCCGCCAAGGCGCTGGTGGGCGAGGAGACCGAGATCGTCATGCCCGGCGGGTCGTACATGCCGCTGTTGATGGCCCTGGGCATCTTCGTGGCGGGCTGGGGCCTGCTGTACAGCATGCCGCTGTTCTGGATCGGCGTGGCGTGGACCATCGTCAGCATGATGGGCTGGGGCCTGGAGGGCGACAATGTGAAGGTGATTCGTGTGGGAGGCGAAAAAGCATGAGCAGCCGAGCCGTGGCCGCCCACGAGCGGGAAGTGACCCATGCCCCGCCGAGCCTGGGCTTGCCGAACCAAAAGCTCGCGATCTGGGTGTTCATCGCCTCGGAGTCCATGTTCTTTGCGTCGCTGATCACCACGTACATGGTGTTCCGCTACCGCAGCGTCGTGGGCCCGCACCCGCAGGACATCATCAACATCCCGCTGGTGACGGTCTCCACGTTCATGCTGCTCATGAGCAGCTTGACCATGGCGCTGGCCGTGTCCGCGGCCAACCGGGGCGAAGCCCGCAACACGGGCAAGTTTCTGCTGATGACGATTTTGGGCGGCGCCATCTTCCTCGGGATCCAGTTCTACGAATGGTACCATATCATCACGGAACTGGGCCTGACGTGGCGCACCAACATCTTCGGCAGCATCTTCTTTATCCTGACCGGCTTCCACAAAGCCCACGTCATCCTGGGCATGATTTGGCTGGCGCTTCTGGCTATCACGGCCTTTCGCGGCACGTTGAAAGAGAAGCACGCGGTCAACGTGGAAGTGGCCGGTTTGTACTGGCACTTCGTGGACATCGTCTGGATCGTGGTGTTCACCGTCGTCTTCCTGCTGACGGAAGCCGGCGTGTGAGCGCGGGCTGTGGCGAAGGGGGAGCAACAGATGCAGCAGGGTCAAGCGGTGCAGTCGGCCCAGGCGGCGACGAGAGAGTACCTTCGCGTCGGCGTGACGCTGTTCATTCTGACCATCCTGGAAGTGGCGGTCATCTATGTCGAGGCGCTGCGCCCGGCGCTGGTGCCCATTCTGGTTCTCTTGTCGCTGTGGAAGTTCATCCTGGTGGTCAACATCTTCATGCACCTGAAGTACGACAGCCGGGTGTACACCGGGTTCTTCTCGGCGGGGATGGCGCTGGCGGTGCTCATCACGGCCGCCCTCGTCATCATGTTCGCCGGCCGGTAAACGAGGAGTCGTGCACCCCGGCTCGGCACCGAAGCCAGGGTGATGCGGGCGCCGGGAGGAGGCTCCTCCCGGCGCCTTGCCTTTCCGGCGCTGGTGCTCTGCGGCGTTTTCCGCCGGCCAAGGCGGCCGCGGCACGGCCAGTGCTGGTATAATGATGGTTGCAGTATTGCAGGCTGTCCGCCGCGGGCCCAGGCGGCGCCGCGGCGGCCGCGTGAGGGATGATCCGATGACGCTGGGAGTTTTGGCCCACGGGATGCCCGGCACGACGCTGCGCTGGTGGTACCCGGAAGTGTGGGCCGTGGTACTGGCCTTTTGCACGATTTACTTCTACCTGGTGGGGCCGTTCCGCGAGCGGCACGGGCTGGCGCCCCGCATGGAGCTGCCGGAGACCCTGTATTTTCTGGCGGCCATGCTGGTCATGTTCGTGTCGGAAGGCACGCCCATCCACCACGTGTCGGAGAAGTTTTTGTTCAGCATGCACATGACGCAGCACGTGCTGCTCACGATGGTCATGGCGCCGCTGCTGATCCGAGGGACTCCGGGCTGGCTCGTCAGCTACGGCCTGCGGTTCCCGTGGCTTCGCAAGACGCTGACGTTCCTCACCCGGCCGGTCATCGCGCTGGTCGCGTTCAACGCGGTCAACGCGGCGTGGCACCTGCCGTACTTTTACCAGGCGGTGCTGCTGCACCACTGGTTCCACATCGTGCAGCACGTGGTCCTGGTGATCACGGCCCTGATGATGTGGTGGCCCATTTTGAGCCCCTCCCGGGAGCTGCCCAGGCTGCCTTACGGCGCGCAGACGGTGTACATTTTCCTGTTGCTGCTCCTGCAGCTGCCGGTGTTTGCGCCCATCATCTTCTCCGAGTCTTTGTTCTACGAGTTTTACGTGGAGGCGCCGGACCTGTGGGGCTTGGAGCCCTTGGCGGATCAGCAGCTGGCCGGCGCCGTCATGCAGCTGGGCGGCATGGCCATCATGGTCTACTTCATGGGCCGCGCCTTCTTCCGCTGGGCCAAGGAGGAAACTTCGCCGCGCCTGCGTTCGCCCGAGCGCGCGTGAGCGCGCGAAAATACCGCGAAATGGGGGTCGCCCGCGAACTCCGCTCCGGTGTATAACGGGATTGCCCCGGGCCCGGCCCGGGAGCACGGCCGGAGGTGAGGACGGATGAGCGGACGACTGTTGCGTTGGCTGCTCCTTGGCGTGCTGGGCGGCGTGGCGCTGGGCGTGGCCACGGGCGCGGGAGAGCGGAGCCGCGCGGCGGCGGTCACGCCGTACCGAGACCTGCGCTACGAAGGCGTCATCGCCCAGACCGACTGGTACACGTGCGGGCCCGCGGCGGCCGCAACGCTGCTGCGCTATTACATCGGTCTGGACGTGGACGAGTCCGACGTTTTGGAAGCCGCGGCGGCCGCGGCGGCCGCGGGCGGTCTGGACGCTTCCGCGGGCGTGTCGGCCCTGGCGCTGGTGCGCAGCCTGGGGGCCTTCGGCGTGCCGGCCCAAGGGTACCGGCTGACGCCGAAGGCGCTGGCCGACTACTTCCGCCGCGGCGGCCTGCCCGTCATCGCGCACGCGACCCGGCCCCGGCAGCACTACGTCGTCGTCGTCGGCCTGGTGGGAGACTTCGCCTTGGTGGCGGACCCGTCGTGGGGCCGGCGCGTCGAGCGCTGGGTGGACTTTGCCGCGGACAAAGGCTTTTCCGGGGTGGTCCTGGTGCCGGTGCCCGAGGCGGGGCTCGCGGCGGCGGCCGCCGACGCGCAGCGGCTGGCCCTGGAGGGGGCGGCCCGGGATCTGCGGCGGCTGGACCGGTTGGGCGCGGAGGTGGGACGCCCATGACGCGCGGGCGTGGCCGCCGCTGCCGCATCCTGTTGGCCGGCACC
>QGSR01000328.1 GCA_003387805.1 Bacillota bacterium
CGCCCCCGGCCGGGGGCGCCGCGGGGGCGGGTGGGGGGGGGGGGTGGCGGGCGCGGCGGGGGGCGGGTTTGGGAGGCCGCGGCGGCCGCGCGGGCCAAATCCGTGACGGATTGTCGCTCCTGGCCCGCCGGCCAAATCCGTGACGGATTGTCGCTCCTGGCCCGCCGGCCAAATCCGTGACGGATTTTCGCTCCCGGCCCGCCGGCGGGCCGAATCAATAACGGATTTCCGCTCCCGGCCTACGAGTGGGCCGAATGCTTGACGAATTTCCACTCGCGACCCACGGGTGGGACATTTTCGTGTCGAAACGCCCGCTGGTGGGGCTCGATTCGAACATCGAGCCCACTGGCGGGCGTTCGTCGTGGCTGCCGCCGGAGCCGGGCCGTGTGCCAGGTGGTTCCAGGAACGACACGGACTTCCAGGCCGAAAACGCCTATGACATGGCGGTTTCGGCGCGCCGACGTCGAGACTGCATCGAGGACCCACTTTCGTTTGGCGGCGACCGATGTGCGCCCGGCACACCTTGCCTCGCCGACAACGGGCGGACCCACTAGTGGGCCGGATTCTTGACTGACCGCCTACTGGTGGGGCTCAACTCGAGACTTGAGCCCACTGGTGGGCGCTAATGTTGGTGTGGGCTTAGGCCGGCGCGGATGGGAAAGCGCTCTAGGGAAGTCATGTATTTCCATCCCGCAAGTACCGATGAAAGGGCGGTTTCGGCGCGTCTGCGACCTGACCGCGGCTAGGACAGACTGTCGCTGAGTGGCGGCCGCTGTCCGCCCCGCACACCGTGCCTCGTCGGCGGATCGCTGACCCACTGGTGGGCCGGATTCCTGACTGAACGCCCACTGGTGGGGCCTGACTCGGAAATTGAGCCCGCGAGTGGGCGGTAATGGCGGCGTGGGTTTGGGGGCACGCAGATGGCAAGGTGCGCCAGGATCGGTACGGATTTCCAGCGCGAAAACGCCGATGACATGGCGGTCTCGCTGCGCGTACGACATTACCGTGCGGTGCATTGGCCGTCGGCTGCCGGCGGGCGCCGCAGCTCCTATTACCGGAGGCTGCTGGACCCACCGGTGGGGCGTACTTTCGGAGGAACGCCCGCTGACGGGGCGACGTCCGAAAATGTGCCCCGCTGGTGAGCTTTGGTCTCGCCACTGGGCGTGACCGCCGACCGAACAGCCGGCGCGAGCCCTCGCGCAACCGCCGGCACGACCGCCGGCACGACCGCCGGCACGACCGTCGGCACGACCGCCGGCGGGGCACCGGGAGGGGCCTCCGCCACGACCCTCGACCGCCGAAGTGTAAGGAGTCGCCAGCCCGAAATCACCGCTAGTGAAGGGATCTTGCCACCTCGCCACCTGGAAGGTGTCGCCGCCCGGCGAAGCGGCTCCAGCATCCGACGCGATCCGACCGGTCAAACCTGCCAATACGGCCGAACCTAGCCAGACTGGCTGAAGCGGCTCCAGCCCGTCAACGGGCTCGGCGGGCGGAGAAAGGCCGCGTAGGCAGCTGGTCCCGAGGGACAAGATAAGCCAAGAGGCGCACTGCACTCGAATGAAGGCATCGGAGCGGCGGCCGTGGGCGAGCGGGTCAACAAGCGCCTGCTGGAAAATTTGGCGCAAAAGATCGAGGGTCTGCTGACGGTGATGGAGCGCAGCAGCGTGGCGGAGCTTATCGAGCTGTACCGCACGCCTCGCCGCATGCTGCTGCTCAGCTTTACGTCGGGCGTGGCCCGGGGCTTCGGCATTGCCGTCGGCTTTACAGTCATCGGCGCCTTGTTCCTGTATCTCCTCGGGCGCCTGGCCATGCTGAACCTGCCCGTCATCGGCGAGTTTGTCGCCGAGATCACTCGAATAGTGCAAGGGGAGCTGGCTGCCCCGTAGCTGCGGACCGGCGGTTTCCCGCCGGAATCGGTCCGCAGCCCAAAGGGGCAGCGGTCGGCGCCGGCTCGTGGCGGCATGGCTCGCCGGTCGGCGTCCGCCACCGCGCACCGGGGACCATGCACGGGGAGCCCGCCACGGGGCACCAGGTACCGCGCACCGGGCACCATGCACGGGGCGCCGGGCACGAGGCACCATGCACCCGGAGTCTTGCATTCAGTGCGATGTTTTCATCGCCATCAAAGGCTGAGGGAGGCCCAGGCTATGGAACGGGACGACCGGTTCGTCGGCCGGATGCGGCGTCGGCTGGAGGAGCAGCGCCGTCGGGTGTCGGGCCAGCGGACGCGTATGAGGCAGACGGGGCTGGAGGACGCGGAAACGGGCGGCATCGGCGAGCTGTCGCTCTATGACCAGCATCCGGCCGACTTGGGCAGCGAACTGGCCGCCCGGCAGACGGACATCGGTCTGATGGACAATATGGACCGGCTGCTGGAGCAGATTGAGCGCGCCCTAAAGCGCATCGATGAAGGGACGTACGGCACGTGTGAGCGTTGCGGGCGGCCCATTCCCCGAGAACGTCTGGAGGCGCTGCCGCATGCGAGCACGTGCGTGGAATGCCAGGAACGGGAGGAGCAAGCCGCCGGCGGGGGGACAGCGGGGGGGGGGGCGGCGGCGGCGGGAGGAGCAGGAGGGGGGGCGCCGGGGGGAGGAGC
>QGSR01000329.1 GCA_003387805.1 Bacillota bacterium
CCCCCCCGCGCCCCCCACCGCCCCGCGGCCTTCCTGTGCCGGCGTGCCTTCGGGCCCCGGTTGCCCCTCCGGCGTTCCCGGCACGCCCCGGCCCCCCGCGCCCACGCGGGGCCGCCGGCCCGCCATGATGCCGACGACGGCCACCGCCGTTTCCACCAGCCGGCCCCGGGTGACAACCCAAAGGCCGCTCAGCAGCACGGCCATGCGCACCACGAACGAGACGAAAAACAGCAGCCCCGGCGCGGCGGTGGTGCCCACCCGGCGGCTGGTCCACCACAGACCCCAGAAATAGACGCCGCCCAGCACCAGCCCCGCCACGGCCGCCACGACGATGCGGCCCGCCGTCACGCCTTCAAGAAACACGGCCACGCCCCGCATCCCCCACGTGTTGATCTAGAGTCATCCGAGTTGGCCCGGCGTCATCCCAGGCAGTCCGAGGCCGCCGGCGCTGCAATCACCGCTTTTGCATCCAGTTCCACACGTTGACGAGGCCCAGGATGAGGCCCGCCGACATGAGCGACAAGGTGTAGCGAATGCCGCCCCCGGTCCGGGCGTCCAGCCATGCGCCCACGGCGACGCCGATGAGCGTCGGCACCACGATGGACCAGCCAACGACGCCGAACACGCCCAAACCGTACTGAAGGGTACGGTCGCCGGCCTCCCGGGCCTTCCGTGCCCGCTCTTCCTTGCGCTCCACCTCGCGGTGAAACTCCTCGCGCTCTTTTTCGACGGGACTTGGCCGGTCGTTGTCGGTCACGGTCGGCCCTCCTTTCGGCGTGGGCAAGGCGTGGGCAAGGCGTGGGCAAGGCGCCCTCATGGCCGCCCCCGCTACCGCTTCAGCTCCAGGAACTCCCGCATGAGCATGGTCTCCAGGCGCAGCGCGGCCCGCTGCGCCGCCTCCACGTGCTGCTCGGCCTCGGCGAAAAACGCCAGCACCACGTCGGGCAAGTCCTCCATGCGATCCGACATGACCGCGTGCCGGGACGCCACCGTCACCTCGGCGCCCTTCTTCACCAGGACGCCGCCGTTGACGGCGATAAACTTCTCGGCGCCCCCTTCGTCCGTGCACGCCATGATGCCCGGCTTCAGCGGCATGACGAAGTCCACGTGCAGCGGCAGCAAGCCGCGGCTGCCGTCCACGCCGTCGACCACGACTTTCGCCACCGCGCCTTCAAACACCAGCTTCTCCGGCGTCGTTACTTTCAGCGTCATCACGGGAGCTCACCTGCCTCTTGGCTAGGGCTTGCGTGCTGCCGGTACTGGTGCTGGCGCCGGTGCTGGTGTTCGCGCCGGCGCTAGGGCCGACGCCGGCACGCGGGCGGCCGCCTGCCGCGACCCCGCCCCCGGCACCGCGGCCGCCTCGTCCGCCGCCCCGCCTCACGCCATCACGTCCGCCCGGGCCGCCGCGCCCACCAGCTGCTTCCGCTTTTCGTGGGCTTCGTCCACCTCGCCGATCATGTACAGCGCCTGCTCGGGGTAGTCGGCAAACTCGTCGTTGAGAATGCGGCGGCAGCCTTCCACCGTTTTTTCCAGGGGCACGTAACGGCCCCGTTGGCCGGTGAAGTGCTCGGTGGTGAAAAACGGCTGCGTCAGGAACCGCTCCAGGCGCCGGGCCCGGTTGACCAGCAGCCGGTCCCGCTGCGACAGTTCTTCGATGCCCAGCATCGCGATGATGTCTTTCAGCGACTCGTACTCCGCCAGCGTCCGGCGCACCTCGTGGGCCACCTCGTAATGCTCCCGGCCCACGATGTTGGGCGACAGCGCTTTCGAGTTGGACTCCAGCGGCGAGACGGCCGGATAGAGACCTTCGGCCGCCCGTTTGCGGGACAGCACGATGGATGCGCTCAGGTGCTGGAACGTGTGCGCGGCGGCGGGGTCCGTCATGTCATCGGCCGGCACGTACACCGCCTGCACCGACGTGATGCTGCCGTGGCGGCTGCTGCTGATGCGCTCCTGCAGCGCCGACAGCTCGGACGAGAGCGTAGGCTGGTAGCCGACCCGGGACGGGAACCGGCCCAGCATGCCCGACACTTCCTGCCCCGCCTGGATGAAACGGAAGATGTTGTCGATGAGCAGCAGCACGTCGCGCCCTTCGACGTCGCGGAAATACTCGGCAACGGTCAGGGCGGTGTGGCCGACACGGAAGCGGGCGCCCGGCGCCTCGTTCATCTGGCCGAACACGAGCACCGAGTTGTCCAGCACGCCGGCTTCTTTCATCTCCCGGTACAGCTCCTCGCCTTCCCGGGAGCGTTCGCCGATGCCGCAGAACACGCTGATGCCTTCGTACTCGCCGACGACGTTGTGGATCATCTCGGTGATGAGCACCGTCTTGCCCACGCCCGCGCCGCCGAACAGCCCTGCTTTGCCGCCCCGCTCCAGCGGCGCCAACAGGTCGATGCTCTTGATGCCGGTTTCGAAAGTGTCCCGGCCCGCGACTTGCTGCGCCAGCGGCAGCGGCGGCCGGTGAATGGACCGCCACTCGACGGGGCTGTCACGGACCTCGATGCGGGCGGGGCGGTTCGTCGACGAGCCGGGAGCGGCGGTGCCGCTTGGCGCACCGGCTTCGGGGTTCGCGGCGCGGCTTTCGGCGCTGCC
>QGSR01000060.1 GCA_003387805.1 Bacillota bacterium
TGCAAAGCGGGTTGCGCACGAGGGCCTTGGTGTGCTCCAAGCCGGCGTTCCCATTGCAGATGTGGGCCGGAACCGCTCTGGAGGTATCTCGCGTTTGATGCACCGGATCATCTCCGGGACACCGTGAAAACAAACCGAGACCGGCTTCGTGCCCCGAAAGGCTTGACTCAGACCGCCGCCGGCCCGTTCTTGACCGAGGCGCCGGAAGCATGGTATACTTTCGTGTGCGTAGGGGAGTAGCTCAATTGGCAGAGCACCGGTCTCCAAAACCGGGGGTTGCGGGTTCGAGTCCTGTCTCCCCTGCCACGGCGAAAGCGGCCGGCTGCGCGACAGCGCAGCGGCCGCTTTTTCTTCGTGTTCCCCGCGTTTGAGCAGGCTGCGATACCAAAACGGCGGCGCGCTCCGGCGGCGAGCGCCGGAGAAGTCAGCCTTCTGCCTCGCGCTCGATGACGCGCACCGGCAGCCGGGCGGCCGTTTCCAGCTCCACCCGCACCCGCAGCGCGTCGAAGTAGCTGATCTCCACGGCGGCGGCAACGCCTTTGGACGTGGCGATGAGAGCGCTCGAACGGAGGATCGGGTGTCCGGCTTCGACCCGCAGCGACTCGGCGATGTATTCCGAGGCCGGCACGATGTCCACCGTGCGCTTGACGATGGCCAGCTCCCCGGACTGGCCCGGCTGTGCGAGAATTTGATGCAGCGGATCGCCCGCGGACAGAAGCTCCTCGGTGACGGTGACGTGCCGCGTCGTCACCAGCTGGTTGACGTACAGCGGCTCCCCGTCTTTCAGCCGCACGCGGCTGATCTCCAGAAGGGGTGTGTCCGGCGCGACGCCCAGCAGGGCCGCCAGATCCGCGTCAACCCGCTGGGCGACCCGCAGCCGGCGCGTCTCAACCGCGGGCTTGGAACCCGGGCCGTCGGCGGGGCTCCCGGCGGGCCCCCTCGGCGTCAGATCCGGCACCGGCCCGTCGGCACCGAACTCCTCGCGCAGGCGCTGCCGGAGGTCCTCCACGAAGCGCCGCCGCAGCTCCGTCAAGGTCAGGCCCGCCTCCGACAGGCTGGTGCGGACGTAGCGGGACGTGGTGCCCACGGCCCGGGCGATTTCCTCCACGGTCAGGAACGGGTCGCTGCGGGCCAAGCACAGCACCCGGGCCTTCTTGCTTTGGGAGCTGTCTTCAGCGCCGTTGGCGGCCGCCTTATCGCTGAAAGCTATCATACAATTCTCCTTGGTCAGTGCAGTGCCAAATCCCATAACCCTTCGGGCATGTTGGTACTTTCTCTTTACACCGGCAGGAATTCCTGCCTCACCGCAGAAATAGCACCTACAGTTTCGTCCAATCAGGGCGAAAGCGTCTAGCGGAAAGGAGGCACGTCTTCGGAGAGGGTCAACGCTCTCGGTGAATGGCACGTTTTCGTTTGTTGATGTCGGCGAGTCAGAGGTGGGTATCACAGCAGGACAGTCTCAGCAGGAGGTGTCGTTCTTGAGCCTTAAGAAGTGGCGCTGGACGCCGGTGTTTGCTCTTGCGCTGGTGTTGGCTCTGTCCTTGACGGTCGGCGCCCAGACGCGCACGGGCGCGTGGCTGGACGAGGTCGTCTTCGTGCGGGAGCCGAACCAGGCTCAGGCCATCACCCGTCTTGAAGTTGGCGACATTCATCTGTATGCGGACACGCTGAGCAACGCCGCCCTGTTCCAGAGGGTGGAAGCTTCGCCGTTCCTCACCTACAATCTTTCGTTCGGTTCCTACACCGAGCTGACGTTCAACCCGTACGGCCCCGAGTTCCAGGACGGCCGCCTCAATCCGTTCTCCGTGCCGCGCATCCGCGAGGCCATGAACATGCTCGTGGACCGCGACTACGTCGTGAACGAGATTTACGGCGGTCTGGCCGTGCCCAAGCTGTTCGCCACCAACTCGGCGTTCCCGGACTACGCCCGGTACGCGGCGGCGGCGACGGCTCTGGAGCTGCAGTACGCCTATGACCCGGTCAAGGCCGAGCAGATCATCTCCGAAGAGATGGAGAAGCTGGGCGCGGCCAAGGTCAACGGCGTCTGGCACTACAAGGGCCAGCCGGTGGAAATCATCGTTCTGATTCGTATCGAGGACGAACGTCTGGCGCTGGGTGACTACGTCGCCACGCTGCTGGAAGACATCGGTTTCGTGACCCAGCGGCTGTACCGCACGGCCGCCGAGGCTTCGCCGCTGTGGATTGCCGCGGATCCGTCCCTGGGTCTGATGCACATCTACACCGGCGGCTGGATTTCCACGGCCATCGCCCGTGACACCAGCTACAACTTCACCCAGTTCTACATGCCGCAGGGCCAGGCGTCCCCGTTGTGGGAAGCTCTGACGCCGCCCGAGGAGTTCGTCGAGATCGCTCGCCGGCTGGAGCACAACGTGTTCTCCACGCTGGAAGAGCGGGAAGAGCTGTTCGTCAAGGGCTGGGAGTACGCGCTCAAGGACTCCAACCGCATCTGGATCGTGGACCGGCAGTCCTTTACGCCTCGGCGCTACGGCGTCCAGGTGGCGGCGGACATGGCCGCGTCGGTCCAGGGTTCGTGGCTGTGGGCGCCCACCCTGCGGTGGGAGGGCCAGGTCGGCGGCAGCATGACCATCGCCCTGCCCAACACGCTGGTGGAGCCGTGGAACCCCATTGCGGGCTCCAACTGGGTGTTTGACTCCATGGTCCAGCGCGGCACGGCCGAGGACGCCGTCGTGCTTGACCCGTACACCGGTCTCGCCTATCCGCGCCGCATCGAGCGGGCCGAGCTGTACATCCAGGAAGGCCTGCCGGTGGGCAAGACGCTGGACTGGGTTGACCTCTACTTCGTCGACGAGATCGTCGTGCCGGAAGACACCTGGTACGAGTGGGATCCTGTCGAGCAGCGGTTCATCACCGTGGGCGAGAAGTTCCCGGAGGGCCTGACGGCTCTACGCAAGAGCGTCGTGTACTATCCGGAGGACCTGTTCGACACCGTCAAGTGGCACGACGGCAGCCCCATCTCCGTCGGTGACTTCGTCATCGGCATGATCTACGGCCACGAACGGGCCAAGGAAGAAAGCGCCATCTATGACCAGTCGGCCGTGCCGGCGTACCAGTCGGGCATGAGCGTGTTCAAGGGCGTGCGCATCACCTCCACGCAGCCTCTGGTCATCGAGGTGTACAGCGACGCCTACGCGCTGGACGCGGAGCTGTCGGTCTCCACGTACTGGCCGCAGGACACCTACGGCCCGACGCCGTGGCACACGCTGGCCGTGATGTTCTCGGCCGAGGCGTCCCAGGAAGCCGTTATGTCGGCGGCCAAGGCCTCGCTGCTCAACACCGACTGGCTGAGCCTGGTCTCCGGCCCGACGCTGGACGTGCTGAAGCGCCACCTGGACAACCTGCGGGCTTCCAACAGCATCCCGTTCGGCAACTTCCTCAGCCAGTACATCTCGGCTGAGGAGGCCGCGGAGCGCTACGCCAACCTGACCCGGTGGTACCAGGAGAAGGGCCACTTCTGGATTGGCACCGGCCCGTTCTATCTGGACTCCGTCCACCCGGTCGAGGGCACGCTGGTGCTGAAGCGCTACGAGGGCTATCCGGACCGGGCCGACCGGTGGGACATCTTCGCCGAGCCCATGTACGCCGACCTCGAAGTGGAAGGTCCGGCTCGGGTGCGCCAGGGCCAGACCGCCCGCTTCGACCTGTGGGTGACCTTTGACGGCGAGCCGTACGCCTCCGACCTCATCTCGGACGTGTCGTTCCTCGTCGTCAGCTCGGCCGGCGAAGTGACCGTGTCCGGCAAGGCCGAGTACGTGGCCGAGGGTCTGTATGAAGTGGTCCTGTCGGGCGATGACACCGCGGCCCTGCCCGTGGGCGCCAGCCAGATCGTCGGCATCGTCGTGCCGATTCCGGTAGCCAAGCCCACCATGGTGCCTGCGAGCTTCGTCGTGACGCCGTAACGGCGTTGGGCATAAGTGGAAAGACAGGGGCACGGGCGTCCGTGTCCCTGTCTTCCCCTTTTTCGCGCTTGGATTGGCAGTGTGAAGGAGGATGGCTATGGCGATTTCCGAAGCGCCAAGGCCTGGTGTTGAATCCCCGGCGATGGGCCGGACGCGGTCCGACGTCTCGGGTTTTGTCCGCGTCCTGCAGTATTCGGCCGTCAAGCTGGTGAGCATCGCGGTCGCGGTGGTCATCGCCGTGTACTTGACGATTCTCGTCGCGAACATGGGCGGCTACGTGGACCAGATGCGCATCGCGACCATCAAAGAAAACGTTGGCATGTGGGTGTACCAAGCCGAAGAGTTTCGCCATCTGAGCGGCGCGGAAAAGCGCGAGCTCATTGACCAGTTCGCGCAGGTGCAGATTCAGGCGCTGCGTCTGGATCAGCCCTTCCCCATCCGCAGTTTGCGCTATTTGTGGAACGGCCTCACGCTGAACTTGGGCTATGCGGAAGGGATTACCAGCGACAGCGGCTCCCGGCAGGTGCAGCACATTTTGCTGGAGCGGCTCGGGCCCACGCTGCTGCTGCAGGCGTCGGCCAGCATTCTGGTGTTTGTCACCGCGCTGTTTATGGGACTGGCTTTGTCGCGCGGCTACGGCAGCTTCCTGGACCGCCTCGTCGTAGCCCTGGCCCCCACCTCGTCGGCGCCGGCGTGGTTTTACGGAGTCTTCCTCATTCTCATCTTCGCGGCATTGCTGGGCTGGCTGCCGTTCGGGGGCATGGTGGACGCGCCGCCTCCTCCCAATAAATTCCAATACTTCCTCAGCGTGCTCAAACACCTGATTTTGCCCGTGGCCGCGGTCTTTACGAGCACCATCTTCGCGTCGATTTTCAGCCAGCGCACCTTCTTCCTCATCTACTCCAGCGAGGACTACGTGGAGATGGCCAAGGCGAAGGGGCTCTCGGACCGCGCCATCGAGCGGCGGTACATTTTGCGGCCCACGCTGCCCACTATCATCACCAGCATCGCTTTGAGCTTCATCACGCTGTGGGTGGGCAACGTGACGCTGGAGCAGATCTTTAACTGGCCGGGCCTGGGCCAGCTGTTCTGGCTCGCCTCGCGGGCGGTGGATACACCCGTAATCGTGGCCAACACCATCATCTACGCGTACTTGCTGGCCATTACGGTGTTCCTGCTGGACATCGTGTATGCCATCGTGGACCCGCGAGTAAAAGTCGGAGCGGAGGCGCAGTCAAATTGAATCGCGTCGTCAAGGGTTTCAAGGATCTGGCTCAGTACCCTTCCGCCATCGCGGGTCTCGTGCTGATCTCGCTGTTCGTCGCGCTGGCCGTGTACGCGATGGTGACCATGCCTTTGGGCCAAGCCATTGAGCTGTGGCGCGGCAGCGGCGACGTGTGGCAGTACACGCCCCGCAACGCGGCGCCCGCGTGGCTCAACGTGTTCCCGGGCATCAACAAGCCGGTGACCATGGACTTTAACACGGCCAACATGCCTGAAGCCAAGACGGTGGAAGAAATTGCACCGGGCATGTGGGAAGTCCGGGTGTCCTTCCCGTTCGATTTTACGTACGACGAGTTCCCCACCGAGATCAACGTCTTTACCACGGTGCGCAACTCCACGGCCCGGCCGTTTTTCTCCATGCGGTGGCTGACGCCCGACGGCCGCGAAATCCCGCTGGGGGACGTGGACCTGCGGGCTTCCGAGTCGTTTCGGCTGGGCCAGGACGCCCGGCTCACCCGCCGCCTCGGCGGGCGGCCCGCGCACATGGGCCTGTTCGCGGATCCGAACGCTTCCGAGGCGGTGCCGCTTAAAGGGCGCTACGAGCTGGTGGCCGAAGCCCTCGTGTTCGAACCGGACACGGAGCTGGACGTGCGGCTGGTGGTTTATGGGCAGCTGCACGGCCTGGCCGGCACGGATCATCGCCGGCGCGACCTGACGGTGGCCCTGTTGTGGGGCACGCCCATTGCGCTGGCCATGGGCCTGATGGGCGCCATCGGCGCCACGGTGACGACGATGGCCATCGCCGCGGTGGGCACGTGGTACGGCGGCTGGGTGGACAACCTAATTCAGCGCATCACCGAAATTAACATGATGCTGCCTGGGTACCCGCTGCTGATCATGATCGGGACGCTGGTGGACCGAAATTTGCTGCTGCTGACGGCCATCTGGGTGGCCCTCAGCATATTCAGCGCGAGCATCAAATCGTACCGCGCCATGTTCCTGCAAGTGAAGGAGGCGCCGTACATCGAGGCGGCCAAGTCGTACAGCGCCAGCAACATGCGCATCATCGTCCAGTACATGATGCCGCGCATTATCCCGGTGCTGGTTCCCACCTTCGTCGGGCTGGTGCCCTCCTTCGTGTTCTTCGAGGCGACCATTTCCGTTCTCGGTCTGGGCGACCCGCTGCTGCCGACGTGGGGCAAGGTGCTGTCGGAAGCGCAGGACATGGGCGCGCTCCACAACGGCTATTATTACTGGGTGCTGGCGCCGTCGCTTTTGCTGGTGTTCTCGGGCGCCGGCTTCGCGCTGCTGGGCTTCGCCCTGGACCGCATTTTCAACCCGAGGCTGAGGAGTTTGTGAAATAGATGGAGAACGGTTTCTTGCGGGTCGAAGACCTTCGGCTCCACTTCCGCACCATGCGCGGCCCGGTGCAGGCGGTGGACGGGGTCACGTTTCACCTGGGGCGCGGCCGCACGCTGGTGGTCGTTGGCGAATCGGGATCGGGCAAGAGCTCGCTGGCCAAAGCCATCCTGCGGCTGCTGCCCCGCAACGTGCTGAAGTATGAAGGCAGCGTCTACATGGACGATGTGGACGTGATGAAGCTCAGCGACGATCAGTTTCGCCGGCGGGTGCGCTGGGTCAAGGCGGCCCTGGTGCCCCAGGCGGCCCAGAACTCGCTCAATCCCGTGCTGCGGGTGCAGGACCAGGTGGCCGAGCCCCTTCTGGTCCACGGCAAGGCCAAGACGAAGGAAAAGGCCTACGAGCGGGTGGCCGAGGTTTTCGGCATGGTGGGGCTGCCCACGGACTTCATGAGCCGCTACCCCTTCGAGCTCAGCGGCGGCATGCGGCAGCGCACCGCCATCGCCATGGCCCTGGTGACGAACCCGGATCTCATTGTGATGGACGAGCCTACGTCCGCCCTGGACGTGCTGACGCAGGCCAACCTGATGAACGTGCTGAAGCGGCTCAAGCAGTCGACGGAGATGACGTTCATCCTCATTACGCACGACATCGCGACGGCCAGCGATCTGGCCGACGACGTGGCGG
Organism: Bacillota bacterium; assembly: GCA_003387805.1. Taxonomy (GTDB): domain Bacteria; phylum Bacillota; class Limnochordia; order Limnochordales; family ZCTH02-B6; genus CALJUZ01. The sequence goes on from QGSR01000060.1 coordinate 7,209, forward strand.
TCATGTACGCGGGACAGATTGTCGAGCAGTCCACGGCCCGGCGGTTTTACACGGCGCCGCTGCACCCGTACTCCAAGATGCTGCTGTCCAGCGTGCCGACGCTGAAGGAGGACAAGGAGCTCCAGCACATTCCCGGGACGCCGCCCAGCCTGATCAATCCGCCCAAGGGCTGCCGGTTTGCCGACCGCTGCCCGGCGCGGTTTGACAAGTGCAGTCAGGAGCCGCCTCTGCGCCAAGTCAACGGCTCCCGGGTAAAATGCTGGCTGTACGAATGATGGGGTGCGATGCATAGGATGGAAACCGCAACGGTGGAGATTTTCGACAAGACGATGCGGCCGGGGACGAAGCCCGAAGACGTGCTTCTGTCCGTGGAAGGGCTGCATAAATGGTTCGAGATCAAGCGCCTGGGCCTCTTTCGCGTCGGCGACGTCAAAGCGGTGGACGGCGTGGACTTTCAGCTGGCGCGCGGCGAATCGGTGACGGTGGTGGGCGAGAGCGGCTGCGGCAAGTCGACGTTGGCCCGCACCATTCTCGGCCTGTACGGTCCCACCAAAGGCCGCATCGTGTTCGACGGCCGGGTCATCGACGGGACCGACAAGGAAGCGCTGGCGTGGTACCGGCGCCACGTGGGCTTCGTGCAGCAGGACCCGTTCGGCGCGCTGCCGCCGTTCATGACCGTGCAGCGCATTCTGAACGAGCCCTTGGTCATCAACGGCGTCAAGGATCCCGAGGAGCGGCAGCGCCGCATTCGGAAGGCGCTGGAGGACGTGCGGCTGATGCCGGTGGAGGACTACTTGACCAAGTTCCCCCACCAGCTCAGCGGCGGTCAGCAGCAGCGGCTGGTCATCGCCCGGGCCATCATTCTGGAGCCCAAGCTGATCGTGGCCGACGAGCCGGTGTCTATGTTGGACGCGTCGGTGCGGGTGGAAATTATGCAGCTGCTGGGCCGGCTGCAGCAGCAGTACAACATCAGCATTATTTACATCACCCACGACCTGTCCACGGTGCGGTATTTCTCCGACCGCATTTTCGTCATGTACGGCGCGAAGCTCATCGAGAAAGCCCGCACCAAAGAGCTGCTGAAAAATCCGAGCCACCCGTACGCGCAGGCTTTGATGAACGCCATTCCCGACCCGGATCCCGACAACGTGGACCGCTTCCGGGAAGTGCCGGGCGGCGAGCCGCCCAGCCTGATGAATCCTCCTGCAGGCTGCCGTTTCCACCCGCGCTGCCCCGCGGCCATCAAGGGCGTGTGCGACGTACAGGAGCCGCCGCACTTCGAGCGGGGCGAGCAGCATTTGGTGGCCTGCTGGCTGTATGGTGAGGAGCATGCTGAACAAACCGCGTAACCTAATCGTGGCCGGGGCCGTCCTGCTCCTGGTCGGCTGGATCGTCCCGCTGCTCATCGTGCTGCAGATGATGACCCCCACGTTCCTGCTGGGCTTCATGTCCTACGGGGCGTCGGTGGTCGGGCTGGCGCTGGGGCTCATCGGCATTTTCACCCATTTCGGCAGGCCCGGCGGGCATTAGGAGGTGTTGAACGTCATGGCCGAAGTCAGGATTACCGTGCGTGACAACGGGTCGCTGCGGGTGACGGGCCCCGTCATCCTCGAGGACGCGGAAGGCAACGTGTTCGAAACGGGCGAGTCCTTTTCGCTGTGCCGCTGCGGCCACTCGCAGAACAAGCCGTTTTGCGACGGCTCGCACCGCAAGGTCGGTTTCGAAAGCGCCCCGCGAGCCAAGTAGCCCTGGCGCGTTGGCACACTTCCAATCCAAGCGCGCTGACGCCTCCCGAACTCCGGGAGGCGTCAGCGCGCCGGCCGGCGTCAGCGGGCCACGCCGGCCATGCCGCCCGCGGCCCCGGCGCCGAACGCGAGGGCCGCGTCCTTGAGCCACGCGGCGGTGGCCAGGCGGGCCAGGCTCACCGGCTGCCCCGTCATGGACGTGGCCAGCACGACATACAGCAGTCCCGCGGCGCCGCCCGGCACCCCGCCCAACCGCCGCCCCTTTCG
>QGSR01000330.1 GCA_003387805.1 Bacillota bacterium
GGCGCCCCAGTTGACGATGATGGTGCCCAGTACGGTGCCGGCCACCAGGCTGAAGGTGGCCAGGCCCAGTGCCAGGTCGGCGCCCTCGGGAAAGCCCAGCTGCTCAAAAGTGTCCATGAGCCCGGCGGCCGTGCCGTGGCCGCCTTCGAAGCTGATTTCGATCAGCGCGCCGGCCAGCGGATTCATGCCGAACAACGGCGTCAGCACCAGGATGGCCAGCAAGATGCCGACGACGTACTGACCCCACGCCATCGTTTGCCCGAACATGATCTGGGGCTTGGCCAGCCGCCACATTTCCGCCACGGTCGGCAGCTGCTTGCCGAGAAACAGCGTGGCGAAGACGACGTTGATGAAAACGCCTGGAATTTGCGACCATACGTCCCGGATGTTTTCGGGAATGACGCCGCCGGAAAGCACGTGGTCCGGACCGGCCACGGGCCGCACCAACGCGCCCAGCACTTCCGGCCCCAGCAGCAGCCCGACGGCTCCGGCCAAAATGGAGCCGGGTATGAAGTACTTCCGCCACACGCTGTGGCTGCGGTGCACGGCGTTGCCGATGATGAGCAGCAAACCCAGCACGACGAGGGCGGCGAAAACGTCACGGATAGTCAAGACGACGAGCCTCCTGCCGAAATGAAACCCCGACGGGGATGAAGGCGGTCATTATAGGGTGTTCCAACGCCTGCAGGAACTGCGGAAAGGCGGGCACAGACAAGGATACCAAGAAATTGCTGAGAGCGATAGGGTCTTATGTCACCATTGCCCTTCTAGTCGACCACGCCCGGCTCGACCACCATGACGCGGGGCGGCCCGGAGTCGCCGGGCGGCGCTTCCAGCCGCACCTGGGCGCCCAGGGGCAGCGTCAGGCGCCCGGGGCCGTGGCCCGCGGCCAGGCCCGCCACCGCCGGCTTGCCCAGCGGGACGATGATATCGGCCAGGACTTGCTCCAGCGTCAGCGACGGCCGCCCGGCCTCGGGCTGGCAGTCGGTCCATTCGGCGAAGATGAAGCCCGCGGCCGCATCCAGCTTGCCCGCCAGACGCAGCTGCGTCAGCATGCGGTCGATGCGGTAGGGCGCCTCGCTGACCTCTTCGATGAGCAAGATTTTCCCCGCGGTGTCGATCTCGTAGGGCGTGCCCAGGGTGTTGGCGATGAGGGACAAGTTGCCGCCGGCCAGCGGACCTGCGGCCGTGCCGGGAACGACGGTGTGCACGGGGCCCGCCTGCCACGGGGCCCGCGCCGGCAGCGGGCCCAGAGGCTCGGGGCGCAGCACCGCCCGGAGGAACCATTCCCACGTGAAGAAGCGGGCGTCGGCCTCGGCCTGTGTGGCCGGCCGGGCCGCCAGGTCCAGCCCCATCAAGCCGTGAAACGTGACGAGCCCCGCCCGCTGGGTGAGGGCGAGATGCAGCGCCGTAATGTCGCTGTAACCGACAAACACTTTGGGGTTGCGGGCGATGACGTCGTAATCCAGCCGGTCCAAAAGGCGCGGCGTGCCGTAGCCGCCCCGCAGGCAGACGATGCCCGCCACGTCGGGGTTGGTGAAGGCCGCCATGATGTCCGCGGCCCGGTCTTCGTCCCGCCCGGCCAAATAGCCGTGGGCGTCCTCCGCGTGGGCGCCCACCACGGTGCGCAGCCCGGCGTCGTGCAGCCGGCTTCGGGCCCGCTCGATCATTTGGCGCGCCGTGGCATTGGACCCGTAGGCGGGCGATGACGGCGCGATGAGGGCCACCGTGTCGCCGGGCCGCAGCCGCCGAGGACGGATGAGCCGGCGCGGCGGCGCGTGGCGAAGGGGCTGCCGTTGGCTGACGGGCCCTCCGGCCGGGCCGGGGGCTGAACGTCCAACGAGGTTCTCCATACTCCTGGCTTATTCGCTGTCGAGCCCGTGGGGCCTGCAGCGCTCCGGCCCGGTACGGCTCCGAGCTGCACGCCCGGCTGCTGGGGCGTGCAAATGACGCAAAAAGGGGTTTGATTTCGGCTGGCAGAATATACGAAAAACAAAGCCCGGCGGCAGCCGGAAACCCGGCAGCGGCCCAAAGTCCGGCGTCGGCCCAACGCCCGGCGTCGGCCGAAAGGCCGGCAGCGGCCGGCGCTCGCGGTTCGGCCAACATCACTCGGCGAAGGAGGCGAGGCTCGTGATCGCACCGGTGTCGGAAAAGACAGGTTTGCGCTTGCTGGAGCTGTTCAGGGAGCACGGGGGCAATCCTTTCATTTTGATTTCCGAGCATCCGGACTTCGGCGGGGCGGAGCGGCCCGTGCGGCTCGGCGCCGCCAACTTCTTGATGAAGCTGTCCAACACGGCCCAACTCCTTCAATTGATGGAAGAAACGCTCAAAGAGGAAGGATGGAGCGGCGCCGTCTGGCGCGGGCCGACGGGCCCGGCGGCCGGCCCGGACCCGGGAGGCGAAGCGGACGGCCCGGCGCTGGAGGACCGGGTGGCCGCCTCGTACGGCCGCGCGTCGCCGGAGCGGGGTGTTGCGGCCCGGCCGTCGGCCGCGGAGGACGCAGGCGCCGGCACCAGCAGGCGCGCCGGCACCGGCGCCGGCACCAGGCTGCGGCCCGGCCGTGAAACCCCGGCCGACATCGTGGC
>QGSR01000061.1 GCA_003387805.1 Bacillota bacterium
CGGGGCCCCCGCTGCGCTCCTGCCCCGACCCGTCCGGAAACTCCGCCCGCGCCTGCCAGCGCCGGGGCCACGGCCCCCACCAGCTGGGCGAGGATGTACACCAGCGCGCTCCGCCCCGTCATCCTGCCGGCCGCGGCGCACGCCAGACTGACGGCGGGGTTGACGTGTCCGCCGGAAACGGGCCGGAAGGCGGAAACGGCCGCCGCCAAAGCCACGCCGTGGACCGCCGCCACGCCTGCCGGTCCAAGAAGCCCGCCCGTCCACTGGTTGACGATGACGGCCGCGGCGCCGGCGAACACGAAGATAAACGTGCCGGCCGCTTCCGCGGCGGCCTTTTGGGCTGCGCTGTATCTCACGAGCACCGCCCTTCCTCCACGAGGATAGTCCGGCACGACCCCGGCGGGACACGAACCCGGCCGCTCATGTACACGCCCGGACGTCAGGGCGCCGGCCGCCGCTTCCGCCACGTGTCGGCGATGCGCCGGTGCGCCCGTCCGAAAGCCAGGCCGTCCAGCTCTTCGGGCGCCGCCCAGACCAGGTCTCCGTCTTCGCCCGCCGCCCGGCCTTGCGCCGCGAGTTCCCGACGGCCGGCGGGAGCCTCGGCCCCCGGCCTGACCCGGGCGGCAAACACTTGCAGCCGCCACTCCAGGTGGCTGAACACGTGGCGCACGGCGGGCAGCCCGCCGTCCACGACCACGTCAAGGCCGTAGCGGTCCCGCAGCGTCCGGGTCAAAATGGCTTCGCATTCCGCCTCGGAAGCGTCCGGGGCCGTCTCCACCCAGGGGAACTCCCACATGCCCGCCAGCAGTCCTCCGGCCGGGCGGCGCACCACGAGAACCCGCCGGCCGGCCCGCGCGCCGTCGCCGTTCGCCGTCACGACGGCCACCGCGCCGTGCACGACCCGCGGTGCGGTCCGCTGCGGCCGCACGGGCAGTTCCCCGGTGCGGCCTTCCAGGTACGCCGTACACGCGTCCCGCCACGGACAGCGGCCGCAGTCGGGCTGCCCCGGGGTGCACACCAAAGCGCCCAGCTCCATCAGCGCCTCGGTGAAATCGGCGGCCCGGCCCGGCGGAATGAGGGCCTCCGTCAGCCGCTCGATGCGGCGCTGGACCGGCGCCCGGGTCACCGGCTCGTCGATGCCGTGCAGCCGCGCCATCACCCGCAGCACGTTGCCGTCCACCGCGGCCGCCGGCCGGTTGAAGGCGATGCTGGCCACCGCCGCGGCCGTGTACCGCCCGATGCCGGGCAGACGGCGCAGCTCCTCGGGGCTGTCGGGAAACCGGCCTCCGTAGCGGTTGACGATTTCCCTCGCCGCGAGACGCAGGTTGCGGGCCCGCGAATAGTACCCGAGGCCTTCCCATTCTTTCAGGACTTCATCTTCACCGGCCGCGGCCAGCGCCTCCACCGACGGAAAACGCCGGAGAAACGACACGTACCGAGGCGCGACCGTGTCGACCCGGGTCTGCTGGAGCATGACCTCCGCCACCCACACGCGGTACGGATCTCGGTTTTGCCGCCACGGCAGCGCCCGCTTGTGCTCCTCGAACCACCGCACCAGCGCCTCGCCGAGCCGCCGGCCGCCGGGCGTCCCGCCGCCGGACACCGAAGGGTCCGGCCCGGAAGCGCCCTCAGCCGCGTTCGCCGTGGGACGCGGCGCCCCGGCCGCGCGGTGTTTGCCGACTTTCGAAGCATTGTGGAAAGGGCCTGAATGCAAGCGGCACCGCGGGCGGGCGGCCGCCTTCCGGCACGTGCGCGCCGTGCCCGGATTTTTCGGCGCCGCCCCGCCCGCGCCCTCCTTTTGTGCAAGTTTTCAGCGGAAAATGTCGCTCGGCGCGCGGCGAGCGCCGCCCGCCCGGCTCACATGCCGAGAATGTTGTAGCCGGCGTCCACGTGAATCACTTCGCCGGTGATGCCGGTGCCCAGCGGGCTGCAGAGGAACAAAGCCGTGCCCGCCAGCTCCTCCATGTCCACCCGGCGGCGCAGCGGCGCCTTCTCCTCATGGTACTTCAGCATGTCCATGAACCCCGGCACGCCTCGGGCCGCAAGCGTTTTCATGGGACCGGCCGAAATCGCGTTGACGCGGATGTTGTCGGGGCCGAGATCGTGGGCCAAATACCGCACCGACGCCTCCAGCGCCGCCTTGGCCACGCCCATGACGTTGTAGCCCGCGACGACTTTCTCCGCGCCGTAGTACGTCAGCGTCACGATGCTGCCGCCGCCCGCGGCTTTCATGAGCGGCCGGGCCCCGTTGGCCAGCGCCGCCAGCGAGTACGCGGAAACGTCCTGGGCGATGGCGTATCCTTGCCGGGACGTCTCGACAAAATCCCTCATCAAGTCTTCCCGGGGCGCGAAGGCCACCGCGTGAATCAGAATGTCCAGGCGGCCGAACTTCTCGCTCAGCTCTTTGAAAACGGCCTCGATCTGCGCGTCGTCCGTAACGTCCAGGGGCAGGATCAAAGGATCGCTCAAGGCCGCCGCCAAATCCCGCACCTTGGGCTCCAGCCGCTCGTTTTGATACGTGACGGCCAGCTTCGCGCCGGCTTTGTCCAGCATCTGCGCGATGCCCCAGGCGATGCTGTGGCGATCCGCAATGCCTACCACCAAGCCCGTCTTCCCGGAAAGATCGATTTCAATCAAGCGGATTCCCTCCTAACACAGCAGCTGCTTCTCCTTCAACAGCCGGCTCACTTCGCCCTTTTCGGGGAAACGGCCGACGGCGTCCAGCGAAAACACCACCCGGCCCCCCGCCCGCACTTCGAACGTGCCTCCCGACGACGGCACCAGCGTAACCCCCGCCAGCTGCGAGCTGTACTCGGTCACCAGCTCCTCGGCCACTTGCGCGGCCAAAGGGGCGTAGCCGCACGGGCCGCAGTACTCGATTTGCACTTCCAGCTTCGCGCCGGACACGCAAACAGTCCTCCCCTCACGACACCCACCTGTTTTTCCTCATTTTACCCGTTTGTGGAGGTCGCGTCGAGGAGCCGCCGGCGCGGGCAGGACGGGCGCGCACCTCCGCCGAATGTCGTAAGAAAGCGTATAGTAGAAACGTGACAGACAGCCAACGAGCTCCGAAACGGAGGCGCACCACCCGTGTGGGACCAAGACTCGCTGCGCCGCATCAAAGACGCGCTGGATCGCTGGCACGAAGCCCACGCCGCCTCGCTGCCGGCCCGGGCCACCGACGCGCGCATTCCCGTCGAGCCCGTTTACACGCCGGCCCACGTGGCCGACCTGGACTTTGAGCGCGATCTGGGCTGGCCCGGCCAGTACCCGTTTACGCGGGGCCCGTACGCGACCATGTACCGCGGCCGGCTGTGGACCATGCGCCAGTACGCCGGCTACGGCACCCCCGCCGAGGCCAACCGCCGTTTCCATTATTTGCTGGAACAAGGCACGACGGGGCTGTCCGTGGCCTTCGATTTGCCCACCCAGATGGGCTACGACTCGGACCACCCGCTGGCCGAGGGTGAAGTGGGCCGGGTGGGCGTGGCCATCGACACGCTGGCCGACATGGAGACGCTGTTCGACGGCATCCCGCTGGATCAGGTCAGCACGTCCATGACCATCAACGCGCCCGCGGCCGTGCTCCTGGCCATGTACGTCGCTTTGGCGCAAAAGCGCGGCATCCCGCCGGATAAGCTGGCGGGCACGGTGCAAAACGACATTTTGAAAGAATACCTGGCCCGGGGCACCTACATTTTCCCGCCCGGGCCGTCCATGCGGCTGGTGGTGGACGTGTTCGACTACTGCCACCGGCACGTGCCCCGCTGGAACCCTATCAGCATCAGCGGCTACCACATCCGGGAAGCCGGCGCGGACGCGGTGCAGGAAGTGGCCTTCACGCTGGCCAACGGCATTGCCTACGCCGAAGCGGCGGTGGCCCGGGGCCTGCGGGTGGACGACTTCGCGCCGCGTCTCTCGTTTTTCTTCAACGCGCATTCAAACCTGCTGGAGGAAGTGGCCAAATACCGGGCCGCCCGCCGGCTGTGGGCCGAGATTATGCGGGAGCGGTTCGGCGCCGAAAACCCCCGTTCGTGGGTCATGCGCTTCCATACGCAGACCGCGGGCAGCACGCTGACCGCGCAGCAGCCCGAGCTCAACATCGTGCGGGTGGCTTACCAGGCCCTGTCGGCGGTGTTGGGCGGCACGCAGTCGCTGCACACCAACGCGTACGACGAGGCGCTGGCCCTGCCCACGGAGGCGTCGGGCCGCATCGCCCTGCGCACCCAGCAAATCCTGGCCCACGAGACGGGCGTGGCCGACGTCATCGACCCCCTGGGCGGCAGCTGGTACGTGGAAAGCATGACCCGCTCCATCTACCGGCGGGCCAAAGACTACATCCGCCGCATCGACGAGCTGGGCGGCGCGGTGCGGGCCATCGAGCAGCGCTTCATGCAGCGGGAAATCGAGGACAGCGCCTACCGCTATCAGCAGCAAATCGAGTCCGGCGAAAAGGTCGTCGTCGGCGTCAACCGGTGCGTGCTGGACGACGAGCCCCGGCCCGAGCTGCTGCGCGTGGACGAAGCCCAGGAACAGGCGCAAATCGAGCGGCTGCACGCGGCACGGCGCGGCCGCGACGCCAACGCGGTGAAAGAGGCGCTGGACAATTTGCGGGTGGCCGCGGAAGGCGACGAAAACTTGATGCCTTACCTGATCGACGCGGTGCACACGTACGCCAGCATCGGCGAAATCTGCTCGGTGCTGCGGGACGTCTTCGGCGAGCACCGGGACGTGAGCACGGCATGAGCGGGCGCAGGCAGCAGCATCGGGAACGGCCGGAGCGCCGGGAGCGGAAGGGCACGACCGGCGTCAGCCACGTGGCCGTCGCCGTGCACAGCATCGAGCGGGCGCGCCCGTTTTTCGAAACCGTCCTGGGCCTCCCCTTCCTGCGGCAGGAAGACGTGCCCACGGAGGGCGTGCGGGTGGCCTTTTTCGACGGGGGCGGCTGCCTCATCGAACTGCTGGAGCCGCTGCACGAGGACAGCAGCGTGGCCCGGTTCCTCCAGCGGCGCGGCGAAGGCATCCACCACGTGGCCTTCGAGACGGCCGGTTTGGAAGAAGCCATGCAGCACGTGGAGGCCCATCTGCCCGGGGCCCTTTTGAGCCGCGAGCCCCGGCCCGCGGCCGGCGGCGCCCGGGCGGCCTTTCTGCATCCGAAGAAGACGTTCGGCGCTCTCATCGAACTGTATGACTCGCCGCCGGGCGGCGCCGGCGCGGGCGGGCCCGGGCCGGGTCCGGGCGGCGAGGACGCGCGCTGAGCTTAGGAGGATTCACGCATTGCTCAACGAGTCCATGGCGGAAAAGCTGGAGCAGCTCAAGCAGTGGCGGGCTCGCAGCCGGGCCGGCGGCGGCGAGAGGCGGGTGAAGCAGCAGCGGGCGTCGGGCAAGCAGACGGCCCGGGAGCGCCTGGAACAGCTTCTTGACCCGGGCACGTTCGTTGAAATTGATCCGTTCGTCCAAGGCTCGTCGGACGATCCCGAGCAGCCCCTGGGCGAAGGCGTCGTCACCGGCTGGGGCCGCATCCACGGCCGCCCCGTGTACTGCTTTTCGCAGGATTTCACCATCTTCGGCGGCTCCGTGGGCGAGCTGCACTCCCGCAAAATCTGCAAAGTGATGGACCTGGCCTACAAAGCTGGAGCGCCCGTCATCGGCATCAACGACTCGGGCGGGGCGCGCATTCAAGAAGGCGTGGACGCCCTGGGTGCGTACGGCGAAATTTTCGCCCGCAACGCCCGCCTCTCCGGGGTCATCCCGCAAATCTCGGTGGTTTTGGGCCCCAGCGCCGGCGGCGCGGTCTACTCCCCCGCGCTGACGGATTTCACCTTCGTCGCGGACAACGTCAGCAAGATGTTCATCACGGGGCCGCAGGTGACCAAGGCGGCCACCGGCGAGGACGTCACCTTCGAGGAGTTGGGCGGCGCCGTCATCCACAGCACCAAAAGCGGCGTCGCGCATTTCCGGGCCGCCGCCGAGGCGTCCGCGCTGCAAATGGTGCGGGAGCTGCTGACGTACTTGCCGTCCAACAACCAGGCCCTGCCGCCGCCGGCGGACCCGCTGCCGCCCGCGGGCGCGCCCGATGAACTGCTGACGGTGGTGCCGGCGGATCCGAACAAGGCGTACGACGTGCGGGACGTGCTGCACCGGGTGCTGGACGGCGGCCACTTGTTCGAAGTGCACCGGGAGTTTGCGCCCAACGCCGTGGTAGGCTTCGGGCGCATCCATGGGCAAAGCGTGGGCGTGGTGGCCAATCAGCCGCGGGTGCTGGCGGGATGCCTGGACATCGACGCGTCGGACAAGATTGCCCGCTTCGTGCGCTTCTGCGACGCGTTCAACATTCCCGTCATCACGTTCATCGACGTGCCGGGCTTCCTCCCCGGCGTGTCGCAGGAGCACCGGGGCATCATCCGCCACGGCGCGAAAATTTTGTACGCTTATGCGGAAGCCACCGTGCCGAAAATCGCCGTCATCCTGCGCAAAGCGTACGGCGGCGCGTACGTGGCCATGAGCAGCCGCGGCATCGGGGCGGATCTGGCGTACGCGTGGCCCACGGCGGAAATCGCCGTCATGGGCCCGGAGGGCGCCGCGCAGATTTTGTACCGCAACGAGCTGGCCCACGCGGACGACCCCGCGGCGCTGCTCAAGCAGCGGACCGAAGAGTACCGGCGGCGCTTCGCCAACCCGTACATCGCCTCCGCCCGCGGCATGGTGGACGACGTCATCGATCCCCGTGAGACCCGGGCGCGGCTGGTCGACGCGCTGGACATGCTGGCGGACAAGCGGGAGGAGCGGCCGCCGAAAAAGCACGGCAACATTCCGTTGTAGGAGGCCGGGCCATTGTTCAAGAAGCTGGTCATCGCCAACCGGGGCGAAATCGCGCTGCGCATCGCGCGCACGTGCCGGGAAATGGGCATTGAAACGGCCGTCATCGCCAGCGACGCGGACAAAGACTCCGCGGCCGCCCGGTTCGCGGACCACGTCATCGTTCTGGGCGATCCGTGGTGCTATCTGGACGGCCCGCGCATCGTCGCGGCAGCCAAAGAATGGGGCGCTGAGGCCGTCCACCCGGGGTACGGCTTCTTGGCGGAAAACGCGGAGTTCGCCCGGCGCTGCGCCGCGGGAGGCATGGTCTTCATCGGCCCCTCCGGCGACGTCATGGAGCATCTGGGCGAAAAAGACCGGGCCCGGGCGACCGCCCTGGAGCTGGGCATTCCGTGCCTGCCGGGCACCGAGACGCCGGTCAACGGCGACGCGGAGGACCCGGACGACGTGGACCTGGACGCCGTGGCGGCGCAGGCGGCGGCCATCGGGTATCCCGTGCTGATTAAGGCGGTGGCCGGGGGCGGCGGCCGGGGCATGCGGCTGGCCAAAGACGAAGCCGAGCTGCGGGCGGTGCTGCCCCGGGCCATGTCCGAGGCGAAAGCCGCGTTCAAGTCGGCCGCGGTGTACCTGGAGAAATACTTGACGGGCGCGCGGCACGTGGAAGTGCAGGTGCTGGCCGACGCCCACGGCCGCGTCGTCCACCTGGGCGAGCGGGACTGCACCGTGCAGCGGCGCCACCAGAAGCTCATCGAGGAAGCGCCCTCGCCCGTAGTGGACGAGAAGCTGCGGGCGGCCATGGGCGAGGCCGCGAAGCGGCTTCTGGCCGCGGTCGGCTACGTCAACGCGGGCACCGTGGAGTTCCTCGTGGACGAGGCGGGCAACTTCTACTTCCTCGAAGTGAACACCCGGGTGCAGGTGGAGCACCCGGTGACGGAGCTCCTTTACGGCGTCGACATCATCGCCGAGCAGATCCGCATCGCGGCCGGCCAGCCGCTGTCGTTCCGGCAGGAAGACCTCCGGCCCCGGGGCTGGGCCATGGAGTGCCGGATCAACGCGGAGGATCCGGCTATGGGTTTCATCCCGAAGCCGGGCCTTATCTCGGCGTACCAAGCGCCGGCCGGCCCCGGCGTGCGGGTGGACGGCGCCGCCTTCGCCGGCTGGCGCATACCGCCGTTTTACGATTCGATGATTGCCAAAGTCATCGTCTGGGCGCCGGACCGCGAGCGGGCCGTGGCCCGCATGCAGCGGGCGTTGTCCGAGTTCGTCGTGGGCGGCGTGCCCACCACCATACCGTTCCACCTGGCCGCGCTGGAGCACGAAAAATTCCGCTCGGGCCGCTTTGACACCCGCTTCGCGGAAAGGGACATCGATCCGGAGCGGGTGCGGGCCCACGCCGCGGCGCTGAGCCCCGACGCGGCCGGACAGGGCGCATCGGGTCCCGGCGCCGTCGGTCAGACCGCAACCGGCGACAATCCATCGGGCCCCGGCCTGGTGGGCGGCAGCTCCGCCGAACCCGCCGCCGGCGTCGCGTCGGCCGATGCGGAACGCACGCGGCGGGTCGCGGCCATGGCCGCGGCCATCGCGGCGGTGACCGACGGACCCCATCGTCTCGTGTCCATCTCCCCCGCGCCGCCTGCCCGGCCCGCGGGCCACTGGGGCGTCGCGGGACGTTTGGAATTGATGCAAAACCGGCAGCTGTCTGTTTACCCTCGCCGCGACAGGAGGACTTGATCGTGCAGCAGTACGTTTCGGGCGCCTCGGCCCGCCGGCGGCGGTTCGCCGTGACGGTGGACGGCGTGCGCCACGAGGTCATCGTGGAAGAGCTGGATGCATCGCCCGGGGAAGGCGCCGCCGCGGGCGGCGCGAGCCCAGCCGGCGCGTCCACGGCGGGCGCCGCCGCCCCGTCCCGGGAGACTTCTCCCCCGCCGCCTGCGGCCGACGCCGGCGCCAACGGCGTCTCCGCCGACGGCTGGGTGGCCGCGCCCATGCCGGGCACCGTCACCGAGGTCGAGGTGGAAGTCGGCGACCAAGTGGAAGCCGGCGACGTGCTGGTCATATTGACGGCCATGAAGCTGGAGAACGAGATCAACGCGCCGGTGGCGGGCAAAGTGAAGGCGGTGGCCGTGGCCGAAGGCGACACCGTCAACATCGGCGACCGGCTGGTGCAGCTGGACGCGGGGGGCGCCGGCCGATGAGCGCCGCGGCCTTGGTCGACGAAATGCTGGCCGGCAGCCGCCGGGCGCTGGCCCGGCTCATTACGTACGCCGACGACGGCGGCCCCGAACTGGCCGACATTATGAACCGGGTCCACTCCCGCACCGGCAACGCCCACGTCATCGGCATCACCGGCCCGCCCGGCGCGGGCAAGAGCACGCTGGTCTGGGC
>QGSR01000331.1 GCA_003387805.1 Bacillota bacterium
CGGCGCAGTAGTTTAAAAGGACAGGGGCCATGGTGGGCGGCGCACCCGGCGCCCCCCCCCGCGGGCCGGCCCCTGCGTCGGGCTGCGGCACGGCGTCCAGCCCCAGGAGCGTCTTCACCATGTAGCCGACCTGCTCTTTGGCCGCGCGGCCCTGCCCCGTCACCGCGAGCTTGACTTCCAGCGGCGTGAACTCGTGAATTTCCAGCCCCGCTTCGGCCGCGGCCAGCAGCACGACGCCGCGCGCCTGGCCCACGGCCATGGCGCTCCGGGCGTTCTTGTTGAAAAACAGCTGCTCGACGGCCACCACGTCGGGCCGAAAGGCGCGGATAATGGCGCTGATCTCTTCGTGGATGCGGTGAAGCCGCTCCGCTTCGGGCGTGTGCGGCGACGTGCGCACCTCGCCGAAGCGAAGGGCCGTCGGACGGGCGGAGCCTTCGATGACGCCGAAGCCCGTCAGCGCGAGCCCCGGGTCGACGCCGAGTATTCTCAAACCGGAACGTCCCCCCAGCCGGTACCTTGTTGGCCATTCGCTGTCCGTTCCGGCATTCCTGCCGCGCGCCGCCGTCGCGGCCCGCTGTTACGGGGCCGTCAGTCCCTCCAGAATTTGAAACAGCTCGTCGTGGCCGGAAAACTCGATGCCCCGCTCCAGCTCCGCGGCTTGAAAGGCGGGCAGCTCCTGAACCGAGATCGGATGCGTTTCCACCAGCCGCCGGCAGCCGCCGGGCGCCCCTTCGAACACCGCGACGCGGCCGTCGTGCACGCCCACGAAGGTGCCGCTGTAGTCGCTGCACGGCGCATCGTCGCCCGCGGGAGCCGCCGGCTCCGCCGCCTGCCCCGGCGCCCCCGGCACGGGCGCCAGCGCGGCCAGCGTCAGCAGGAACCCGACGGCGAAGGCGCCCGCCGCCGCTCCAAAAAGCAGCCACCGATAGCGGCGCAACATGGTTTATCCCCCCCGGATGCCGGCCGCTGCCAGCCGGCCGGCTGTTTGTATCGTGGCCCGTCCGGGGGGATTGCAGTCCGATCAGGCTTGAATTGCCTGCATAACCTCTTCGGACATGTCGAAGTTGGCCGACACGGACTGCACGTCGTCGTGGTCCTCCAGCGCGTCCAGCAGCTTCAGCAGCTTTTCCGCGGTGTCGGCGTCCACCTGCACCAGGGTGGACGGAATGCGCCGCGGCTCCGCGGCCGTGGGCTCGAAGCCGGCCGCCGCCAGTTTCTCCCGCACGTCGTGCAAATCCCCGGGCTCGGTGTGCACCTCGATAAAGTCGTCTTCCACGATGACGTCTTCCGCGCCGGCTTCCAGCGCCTCCAGCATAAAAGCGTCCTCGTCCTCCACCGCGGCGCGGTCAAAGGTCATGACGCCCTTTCGGGAAAAGATCCACGCGACGCTGCCCGTCTCGCCCAGACTGCCGCCGTAGCGCGAGAACAGGTGGCGGATTTCGCTGGCCGTCCGGTTGCGATTGTCGGTCATAATGTCCAGCAAAATCGCGACGCCGCCCGGCCCGTACCCTTCGTAGACGAGTTCTTCGTACGAGACGCCTTCGAGTTCGCCCGTGCCCCTTTTGATGGCGCGCTCGATGTTGTCCATGGGCATGTTGGCCGCGCGGGCCTGTTCGATGAGAAGGCGCAGGCGGCTGTTCATGGCGGGGTCCGGTCCTGATTCGCGCACCGCTACCGTAATCTGCCGCGACAGCTTCGTGAACAGCTTGCCGCGCCGGGCGTCTTCCCGCTCTTTCTTGTGTTTGATGTTGGCCCATTTCGAGTGACCGGCCACTCGCCTCTCACCTCGCTGCAAGATTCATCCAATGCGACACTCTGATCGTACCAAACCGGGACCGCCATGCCAAGAGCGGGCTCCTGCGGTCCGCGGCGCGGAAAGACGCTGTGCCGCCCACGAAAAGGCGGGGAGCGTCGCGGCCGCGACGTTCCCCGCCCGGGACGGAATCTGACCGGCAGACACGGCTCGGTCAGAACTCTTCCACGTCCATCATGATTTCGAAGAAGCTCTCCACCCGCGTGTAGTCCGCGGACACGGCGAAAAGCGACTCCGGAACCGGCTCGCGGCTTACTTCCGTCACTTCGACCACCGACTCGAACACCATGCCGAAAAGATTGGTGACGGTCTTGGTCCGGACCGGATAGCCTTCCCGGGTGAGCGCCTGGTACTCGGGCGAGCTCAGGACGCTTTTGATCTCGGCCGTGCCGAAGCCGCCGCCCAGCTGGTCGGCCAGGCCGACGTCCATCTCCCGGATGAGCTCCGCACAGTCCGCGGCCTCGCGGCTGAACTCGTCCAGCAAGTCCGGCGACACCCAGATTTCTTCGAACACTTCCCAGGAGCCGTCCCGGCCGGTTTCGACCAGATAATGATAGGCGGCGTAGCCGGCCACGTTGTCGCTGCCGACGCGGGTCACCCGCACGTCCACCGGCTCGTCCTCGAACCCGCCGGCCGCCGCGAGGCCTCCGAAAGCTTCCATGAACGCGGGCACCATCGCCTCCATCTCGGCCTGCAGCTCCTCGAAGGAAACCTTCCCGTAACTCCCGGTGACGGGCGGCACAATGGGTCTCTCCCGGGGCGGG
>QGSR01000062.1 GCA_003387805.1 Bacillota bacterium
CCTCCGGGCTGGACCTCCGGCGGAGGACCGCCCGCCGGCCAGGCGCCGCCGCCCGGCCAGAGTTTCGGCGCAGGGCCGGACGCCGGCGGGGCGCTACCGCCCGGCCCGGGCGCCGGCGGCCCGCTTGACCGGGATGGTGGCCACCAGCGCGAAAGACTGGCCGTCCTGCTCCAGGTTGACCTCGGGCCCGCCCTCGTCAATCTCCAAGTACTTGGAGATGACGGCCAGGAGGTCTTCTTTGAGCGCGTTCAGCTCGTGGGGCGAAAGCGACATGCGGTCCTGGACCAGCACGAGCCGGAGGCGCTCTTTCGCCACGTTTTTGCTTTGCTCCTCGCCGCGAAACAGCCTCTGAAAGAATTCCAGCATCGGCGTCCCCTCCGCCCTAGTGGCTCTTGTTCCGGCCGATTCCGATGAAGCTGCGCACCCGGTCCATGAAGCCGGCTTCCTCCAGCGACAGGAACGGGACTTCCTCGCCTTCGATGCGCCGCACGATGTTGCGGTAGGCCTGCGCCGGACGACCCCGGCCGTTGAGCACGATGGGCTCGCCCTTGTTGGTGGCCACGATGATGTCCTCGTCGTCGGGCACGACGCCCAGGAGCTCCACCGCCAAAATCTCGATGATGTCGTCGATGTCCATCATGTCGCCTTTGCGCACCATGCGCGGGCGAATGCGGTTGACGATGAGCTTCGGATTGCTCAGGTCGTTGGCCTCCAGCAAGCCGATGATGCGGTCCGCGTCCCGCACCGCGGCCACTTCGGGCGTGCACACGATGATGGCCTCGTCCGCGCCGGCGATGGCGTTGCGGAAACCGTGCTCGATGCCCGCCGGCGAGTCCACCAGGACGTAGTCGAATTCCTCGGCCAGCTGCCGGACCAGCTCCGCCATCTTGTCCGGCGACACCGCGTCCTTTTCCCTCGTCTGCGCGGCCGGCAGCAGATAAAGCGTCTCCAGGCGCTTGTCTTTCACCAGCGCGTTGCGCAGGCGCGCGTGGCCTTCGACGACCTCCACCAAGTCGTACACGATGCGGTTTTCCAGCCCCATGACCACGTCCAGGTTGCGCAGACCGATGTCCGCGTCCACCAGGCACACTTTGCGGCCCAGCTGCGCCAGACCCGCGCCCAGGTTGGCCGTCGTCGTGGTCTTGCCTACGCCGCCTTTGCCGCTGGTGATTACGATGACTCTGCCCGCCATGGCCGAACCTCCCACACGCGAGCCTTCCGCCCGCGCTTACGGTACGTACTGTTCGATCTGAATGCGCTCGTCCACGACCAGGGCCATTTCCGGCCCGGTCGGATGGGGCTGGTGCCCGTCGGGGGGCCGGGAAATGTACTGCGCGATGCGCAGCTGCGTCGGCTGCAGCCGCAGCGCGATGACGCGGGCGTGGACGTCGCCCCGCGCGCCCGCGTGGACCACGCCCCGCAACGCCCCCATAACGACCACGTGCCCCGTGGACACGACCACCGCCCCGGGGTTGACGTCCCCCAGAATCACAACGGATCCGTCGTACTCCAAACGCTGCCCCGAGCGCAGCGTCCGCTGCGCCAGCAGACACCGCTCGTCCTCCAGCAGGTCCTGCGACGCCGCCCGGAGGACATCGTCCGCGGAGACGCCGTTCTCCGTCCGCGCGCGGCGGGACGCGGCTTCCGCCGGCGCCGGCCGCCGAGGCGGCTCCGCAGGCGCGTCCGCGTCCAACAAAGTCAAGCCGTGGGCACGAATGAGCTCGTGCAGCACCCGCTTTTCCACGTCGTCCAGCGGGCGGTCGCCGGCGTCCAGCCGGATGCTGGCGCCCGCGAAAAAGTCGCCGGCGGAACTGAGCTTGCGGCGCAGTTCCTCCACCACGACGCCCAAGGGCGCGTCGCGGTTGACCAGCACCGAAACGCCGCCTCTGTCGCCGCGGAACACGACGGCTTCTCTGCCTTGCATGGCCGTCCTCCACTCAACCGTCCCCGTGCCGCCGCCACGCCCGCGCCGGGGCTTCGGCGCCCGCCAGGCGCGCCCGGCCCACGGCCGGCACGGTTTGCCAGCAGGTTTCTATACACGTCTCCCGCATCCCTGCTCCACGGCGGGAAAGTTTACGGACAGACGGATTCTTCGCCGTACCAGGGCAGGCCGAAGTACGCCGCCAGCACCCGGCACGCCGCCGGCGCCGCCGCGGCCCCGCCGCCGCCGCCGTGCTCGATGAGCACCGCGACGGCCACCTCGGGGTCGTCCACGGGCGCGAAGGCCGCGAACCACGCGTGGGTCTCGCCGCCGCCGGGCACCTGGGCCGAGCCGGTCTTGCCCGCGACTTCAACGGGAAAGTCGCGGAACGCGTTGCGGGCCGTGCCCCGGGATCCGGCCACCACCGCCCGCAGGCCCGCGTGGAGCACGTCCCAGTGGGACGCGGGCGCCTCCAGGCGGCTCAGCACCACCGGCTCCCGTTCGTGCACGATTTCGCCCGTGGGCGCGATGATCGACTGGATCAGGTACGGCTGGTACACGACGCCGCGGTTGGCGATGCCCATGTACATGAGGGCCATCTGCAAAGGCGTCACCTGCAGGTAGCCCTGGCCGATGGAGACGTTGACCGTGTCGCCCGGGAACCAGATTTCCAGCATCTCGCTGCGTTTCCAGGCCGGATCCGGCACGACGCCGGGCGAATCCGCGGGCCGGATGTCCAGCCCGCTGGAAGCGCCCAGGCCCAGCGCCCGGGCGGTGTCGGCGATGGCCTGAATGCCCGCCCGCATGCCCATGGTGTAGAAATAGTCGTTGACCGAGCGTTCCATGGCCGCCACCGCGTCCACCGGCCCCGCGGGCGGCAGCCCCTGGGTGACGGTCCAGTCGCGGAAGACGGTGCCGCCCACCTCCACCGTGCCGGTGGCGTTGTACACCTCCGTCGGCGTGGTCACGCCGCGGCCCAGGGCGGCCAGCAGCGTCGCGGGCTTGAAGGACGAGCCCGGCGGGTAGTTGCCTTGCAGCGCCCGGTTGAACATGGGCGACAGGCGGTCCTCCTGCAGCTGCCGCCAGTACTCTGTCAGCTCCTCCGAAAGCAGGCGGTCGTTGTCGTAGGTGGGCACGCTGACCAGGGCCAGGACCGCCCCGGTGCGCACGTCCAGCACCACCACCGCGGCGCCGCCCGGCGGCCGCGTGCGGTCCGGATCCGCAGCCAGCTCCTCCAGGCGCCGGGTGATGATGTCCATGACGGCCTGCTGCAGCGCCGCGTCCACCGTCAGCACCAAGTCATGGCCGGGCACGGGCGGCACCGAGCCCAGCTGGCGGATGGCCCGGCTCAGCGCGTTGACCTCCACCTGCTGAAAGCCGTGCTGCCCCCGCAAGTACTCCTCGTATGCCCGCTCGATGCCCGCCTTGCCCACCAGATCGTCGGGCCGGTAGCCCGAATACATGCGCAGATCTTCGGGGGACGCCGACAGCAGATACCCCAGCACGTGGGACATGGCCTGGCCGGCGGTGTAGCGGCGCACCGGCTCCTGCTCCAGGATGACGCCCGGCAGATCCATCCGGTTTTCCTCGATGGCCACCGCCACTTCCGGCGGCACGTCCCGGAACACCCGGATGGGCTCGTACGGGTACGCCCGGCGGCCGCCCTCCAGCGCCTCCTCGATTTCCTCGGGCGCCATGCCGAGGATGGCGCCCAGGCGCTCCACCACCAGGTCCCGTTCCTCCGTGAGGCCGCCGGGCACGACGGACACGGTGAACACCAGCCGGTTGTCGGCCACCACCCGGCCGATGCGGTCGTAGATTTTGCCCCGGGGCGCGGTGGTGGCCAGCCGCCGCAGCCGGTTGCCGTCGGCCAAGGCGGCGTACTCCTCGCCGTGGACGATTTGCAGCTGCCACATGCGGCCCAACAGCCCGAGGATCACCAGCAGCACCACGATGCCGATGGCCGCCGTGCGTCTTTTCAGCTCAGGTTCAGCCACCGCGCACCCTCCTTGGCCCCGCGCGCCCGGCCCGCCCGGCCCGCCCGGACCCGGCCACGGTCACGCCTCCAGCCCCCTGGGCATGAGCCAGTCCGCGAGCTGCCGCGTCAGCGGATACACCAGCGGCGTCAAGAGGAGGTGATAGACCAGCAGCGCCCCGATGATGCGGGGCCCCGCCTCCCAAAAGGGCAGGGAAAAGCCGAAGGCCGACGCGCCCGCCGCGTACACCGCCTGGGAAGCCACGGTGCCCAAGGCCACCGCGGAGGCCGTCACGGACCAGCGCTCGGGGAAAGCCCGCAAGCCCAGCAGTCCCGCGAAGAGGCCCGCTGCCGCGTAGCCCAGCCCGGACAGCCCCACCAGGTGGCCGCCGGGCACGTCCATCAAGAAGCCGAGAATGAAACCGAACACCGCGCCCGCGACGGGACCGCGGTGCAAACCGACACAGCACGCGACGACCACCAGCACCTCGGGATACACGCCCAACAGCCGCAGCCGGCCGAAGGCGCCCATCTGCAGCGCAATCAGCACCAGCACTACCAGGCCGCCGCCCATCCATCGGGCGGCCTCCGCGGCGCGAGGTTCCCGGGGCTTCCAAACCAGCCTCACGGCCCGTCACCGTCCGCGGCGCCCGGCGCGGCGGACGCGGCCCGGCCGTCCCCGGGCGCCCCCAGCACCGCGACCACTTCCAGCGTGCCGAAATCGACGTACGGGCGCACCGTCACGTCTACCGACAAGCCAAAAGGGCCCACGGCCACTTCCTCCACCACGCCCACGGGGACGCCTTTCGGGAAGATGGAGCTCATGCCCGAGGTGACGATGACGTCGCCTTCAACAATGTCCGCCTCGGCCGTCAGCGGGCGCAGGCGCAGGCGCGTGCCGGGATACCCCAGCCCCTCCACCAGCACCGGCTCGCCGGTGCGCTGCACGATGGCGCCCACGGCGCTGCGCGGGTCACTAAGCAAAATCACTTCCGAGCTAAACGCGCTGGCGCTGCGGATGTGGCCCACGGCGCCGTGGGCCGCCACCACGCCCATGTGCGGCTCGACGCCGTGCCGCCGTCCCTTGTTGATGGTCAGAACGCCCCACCAGTTGTTCAGGGGCCGGGCGATGACTTCCGCGAAGATGACGGGCCGGGGCGCTTCCGGGGGCAGATCCAGGGCGGCGCGCAGCGCCTCGTTCTGCCGCGCCAGCTCCTCCAGCCGCGCCACTTCCCGCCGGAGCGCGTCCACTTCTTCCCGCAGCCGGCGGTTTTCGTCGTGCGCGTTGAAGAGAGCCACCGCGCCGTCCCACAGACCCGCCACGGACTGGGTCACGCGGCTGGCGGTCATAAAAAGGGGCGTCAAGCCGTCCCGAAAGGCGGCTTCCAGGCGGCTGACGCCTTCTCGGGGTCTGGATGTCAAGAAAATAATGGCAACGAGGACGAGGACTAGGAGCCCCGCCACAGCCGCGACGGCCCGGCCTCGCGCTCGCACCCCGACCAATCCTTTCGGTCAGCCGCTGGCTTTGCGCGACGTGATCGCGACGCGGCGCAGCAGGTCGTAATGTTCCAGGGTGGTGCCGGTGCCCCGCACCACGGCCGTCAGCGGATCTTCCGCGATATGAACCGGCATGCCCGTCTCCTCCATGAGCAAACGGTCCAGCCCGCGCATAAGGCTGCCGCCGCCGGCCAGCATGATGCCTTTGTCCATCACGTCCGCGGCCAGCTCGGGCGGCGTCCGCTCCAGCGTCATACGCACCGCGTCCACGATGGCGCCGGTGGGCTCGGCCATGGCCTCCCGCACCTCTTCCGCGCTCAACGTCACCGTCTTCGGCAGGCCGGTGACCAAGTCGCGGCCGCGCACCTCCATCGTCTCCGGCCCTTCCACCGGATACACCGAGCCGATGGTCTGCTTGATTTCCTCCGCGGTGCGCTCGCCGATCAGCAGGTTGTACGTGCGGCGCACGTGCTGCACGATGGCTTCGTCGAACTGATCGCCGCCGACCCGCACCGAACGGTGGGTCACGATGCCGCCCAGGGAAATGACGGCCACTTCCGTCGTGCCGCCGCCGATGTCCACGATCATGTTGCCCGTGGGCTCCTGCACCGGCAGGCCGCAGCCGATGGCCGCGGCCATGGGCTCTTCGATGAGCCGGGCGTCCCGCGCGCCG
Organism: Bacillota bacterium; assembly: GCA_003387805.1. Taxonomy (GTDB): domain Bacteria; phylum Bacillota; class Limnochordia; order Limnochordales; family ZCTH02-B6; genus CALJUZ01. The sequence continues at coordinate 6,067 of QGSR01000062.1, forward strand.
GCCGACAGCGCCGCGTCGATGACGGCCCGCTTTTCCACTTCGGTCACGCCGGAAGGCACCGCCACGACCACACGGGGCCGGATCAGCCCGATGCCCCGGTGCGCCCGGGAGATGAAGTGCCGCAGCATGCGCTCGGTGATGTCGAAGTCCGCGATGACGCCGCCTTCCATGGGCCGGATGGCCACGATGCTCCCGGGCGTGCGGCCCACCATACGCTTCGCCTCTTCGCCGACGGCCAGCACTTGATTCGTTTCTTTGTCGATGGCCACCACCGACGGTTCCTGCACGACCACGCCTTTGCCCTTGACGTAGACCAGCGTGTTGGCGGTGCCAAGGTCGATGCCCATGTCGCGCCCGAAGGTGCCGAACATAGCGTGTGTGTCCCCTTTCACGGGCCGCGCAAACAATCCGTTGACGAACCGGCGCTCAAAATCCGTTTAAAAGCCCGCGTTGTTTCAAGCTCACGTAGGTATTGTCGCCAATTATAATGTGGTCGAGCACTTCGATGCCGAGCAGTTTCCCACCTGCCGCCAGGCGCCGGGTCAGCTCGATATCGTCCGCGCTCGGTTCCGGGTCACCGCTGGGGTGGTTGTGCACGAGGATGACCGCGGCGCTGCTGCGCTTGATGACCGCCTTGAACAACTCCCGGGGATGCACGAGCGTACCGCTCAAGTCGCCGACCGAAAGGGTTTCAATCTTGATGACGCGATGCTTCGTGTCCAGCATGAGCAGTTTGAACTGCTCGTGGTCCAGGTTGCGAAGGTCGTCCATCAACAGCTTCGCCACGTCGCCCGGATGCCGGATGGCGGTGCGAAGATAGCCCGGTTCCAGGGCGATCCTGCGTGCCAGCTCCACCGCCGCTTTGATTTGCGCCGCCTTGGCCAAGCCGATGCCCTTTATTTCCCGAAGCTCTTCGACATCCATGCGGGCCAATCCTCGCAAGGACTCCGCTTTTCTCAACAAATGATCCGCCAGGGTGAGCGCGGACTTCCCCTGCGCGCCGCTGCCCAGCAAAATGGCCAGCAGCTCTCGGTTGCTCAGCGCCTGCGCGCCTTCGTTGAGCAGCCGCTCGCGCGGCCGCTCGTGCGCCGGCAGCTCGCGAATGACGACGGAATCGGCCTCCGCGACGGAGCCTGCGGCGGCGTACTTCGTCACCGTGGACACCGACGGCACCTCCCTGCCGGCCCGGCCGGCCATCGTGTTCGCTTTCGGCGGGACGCACCGTGCGGCCGGGGGGGATCGGCGCGGCCGGCCTTAAAGCAGGCGCACGCCGAACTCCCGCAGCATCCGGTCCAGCAGCACCAGCGGCAGGCCCACGACGTTGAAATAGTCGCCGACGATGCCCTCCACCAGCAGCGCGCCCTTGCTCTGGATGCCGTACGCGCCGGCTTTGTCCATGGGCTCGCCGGTGGCCACGTACCGCTCGATCTCGTCGCGCGCCAGCCGCCGGAACGTCACCCGCGTCTCCGCCGAGTCCACGAGGCGGCGCCCGGTACCGGCTTCGCACAGGCCCACGCCGGTGATGACCACGTGCGTCCGCCCGGACAGCGTCTCCAACAGGCGGACGGCGTCGTCTTCGTCTTTGGGCTTGCCCAGAACCCGGCCGTCGCACACGACGATGGTGTCCGCGCCGATGGCGATGCCTTCTTCAATGGCCGCGGCGGCCGCTTCCGCTTTCAGGAGAGCCCGGGCTTCGGCCAGCTCACGAGGCGTTGCGGCGCTGACGCCGTTTTCGTCGACGTCGGGCACCAGAAGCTCGTACTCGACGCCCAGGTCGGCCAGGAGCCGCCGCCGGCGGGGCGACGCCGAGGCCAGCACGATGCGCTTCGCTTGTCCAATCATGGCTCGATTATAGCACAAGGAACGGCGCCTTCTCGTACCGCGAAATGGCTGAACTTGGCGCGCGAAAGGCAGCTCAGGCGAGCTGCCTTTCGCCGTCCGCGGCTGGCGGTCGTCTGCCGATGGCCGGCCGCGGCTTGTTTCCGGCTCGCGGCCTGGTGCCCGACGGAGCCCGTGCAGGCGCCCGCGAACGGGCCCGGCGGCCGGGCTTAGATCTCGTTGGCCCGCGCGCCCACCGTCATGCTCAAGTACCGCTCGCCGGTGTCCGGCATGACCGTGACGACCCGCTGGCTTTCGTCCATCTTGGCCGCCACCTGGAAGGCCGCCCACACCGCCGCGCCGGACGAGGTGCCGACCAGCAGGCCCAGCTCTTTGCTGAGGCGGGCCATGGTGGCCCAGGCGTCGTCGTCGGCAACGGTGATGACGCCGTCCAAAATGTCGCGGTTGAGCACCTTCGGAATGAAGTTGGCGCCGATGCCCTGGATGCGATGGGGGCCCGGCTGTCCGCCCGACAAAATCGGCGACGCGGCGGGCTCCACGGCGTACACCTTGACGTTGCCCAGCTCCTGCTTCAGCACTTCGCCCACGCCGGTGATGGTGCCGCCGGTGCCCACGCCGGCCACGAACGCGTCGATGCGCCCGCCCGTCTGGTCCAGGATTTCCCGGGCCGTCGTGCGCCGGTGAATCTCCGGGTTGGCCGGGTTTTCAAACTGCTGCGGCATGAAGGCGCCGGGCGTGCGCGCCACGATGGCTTCCGCCTCTTCCACGGCGCCCCGCATGCCTTTGGCGCCCGGGGTCAACACCAGCTCGGCGCCGAACGTGCGCAGCAGATTGCGCCGCTCCATGCTCATCGTGTCGGGCATGGTCAGGATGAGCCGGTAGCCGCGGGCCGCCGCGACCATCGCCAGCCCGATGCCGGTGTTGCCGCTGGTCGGCTCCACGATGACGCCGCCCGGCTTCAGCTTCCCGTCCCGCTCGGCCGCGTCGATCATCGCCTTGGCGATGCGATCTTTGACGCTGCCCGCCGGGTTCAGCCCTTCCATCTTCGCCCATACTTCCGCGCCGCCGCCTTCCGGCCGCCCGATGCGCACCAGCGGCGCGCCGCCGATGACCTGCAGCACGCTGTCCGCCCGCCAGCGGCCTCCCAGCAGCGCCACATCCGCCGGCCCCGCCGGCACCGTGTGTTCGTTGACCCGTGACATCGTGAACGAACCCCCTCCCG
>QGSR01000332.1 GCA_003387805.1 Bacillota bacterium
TGCCTGGCCTCGGCCTCGTCCCCGCCCCCGGCCCGGTCCTCGTTCCCGGCCTCGTCCCCGGCGTCATCCCCGTATTCGACCGCAAACTCCGCTCGGCTGCGGTTCACGCACACGCCCCGAACCCCGACGCCGCGCCGCCTCGCCTCCCACAAAAGCGTATTGGCCGGATAATACCCCATGGGCTGGTGCGACAGCAGCGCGGCGTAAAACTCCGCCGGGTAGTGCTCCAGCAAATACGTGGTCTTGTAGGCGATGTCGGCGAACGACGCCGCGTGGGCTTCGCAGAAGCCGTAGCCGGCGTAGCCGGCGATGTAGCCGAAAATGGTGCGGGCCGCATCGGGTTCGACGCCGTTGGCGATGGCCTTGGCGATGAACTGCTGACCGATCCGATCCATCTCCGCCTGCGACCGAAACGACGACATGGCCCGCCGCAGCCGGTCGGCCTCGCCGGGGGTGAAGCCGGCGACCGCCCGGGCGATTTCGATGATCTGCTCCTGGAACAGCACGATGCCGTACGTCTTCTTCAGGATCGGCTCCAGCTTCGGGTGCACGTACGTCACCGGTTCCAGGCGGTTGCGCCGGGCGATAAAGGGCTCCACCATGTCGCCTTTGATGGGGCCGGGGCGGATGAGCGCCACGGATGCGACGATGTCTTCGAAATCGCGGGGGCGCAGGCGCGGGTGCAGCGCCCGCTGGGCCGGCGACTCCAGCTGAAACGCGCCGATGGTGTCGCCGCGCCGCAGCCTGCGGTACGTGCGGGCGTCGCCGTCGGGGATTTGGTCGTAGTCGAACGCCGGATCGCGGCGGCGCACCGCTTCCGTGGACGTGTTGACCGCGGCCAGCATGCGCAAAAACAAAAGGTCCAGCTTCATCAGGCCCAGCGCTTCCACGTCGTCTTTGTCGAACTGGCTGATGGGCACGCCTTTGGCCGACATTTGCAGCGGCGTGACGTCGGTCAGCGGCTCGGCGCTGATGACGAGGCCGCTGCTGTGGGTGCCCAGATGCCGAGGCAAACCCGCCAGCGCGGAAGCCAGCTCCAGCCAGCGCCGCCGCAGCGGGTCGCGCGCCAGCTCCTCCGCCACGGGCCGCAGCTCGGGGTAATGGCGCAGCGCCCGGCCGATGGCGTCCGCGGGCACGTGGGGCATGCGCTTGGCCACGAAATCGATGTCCTCCGCCGGCAGTCCCAGCACTTTGCCCACTTCCCGGATGGCGCCTTTGGCGTGGTACGTATGGTAGGTGGCCACGCCGGCGACGCGGTCTTTGCCGTAGCGTTCGAATACGTAGGCCGCCACTTCGTCCCGCCGGTGCGCTTCGAAGTCGATGTCGATGTCCGGCGGCTCGCCCCGCTCGACGGACATAAACCGCTCGAAGCTGAGCCCCCGCTTGAACGCGTCCACGTTGGTGAGGCCCAGGCAGTAGGCGACGACCGAGTCGGCCGCGGAACCCCGCCCGCTGGAGCGAATGCCCCGCTGTTTCGCATACTGCACCACGTCCCACGCGACGAGGAAATAGTCGGCCATGTCCAGCTGCCGGATGATGGCCAGCTCCTCCTCGATGCGCCGCCGCAGGGCGTGGGAAATTTTTCCATAACGCCGCCGCGCCCCGTCCCACGCCAGCCGCTCCAGCAGCGCGTTCGCGTCCACGGGTTTTTCCCGGCCGTGTTCGTCCCGCAGCGTAAAGCGGGGATGGCGGGACTTGCCCAAAACCAGCGCGGGACGGCATTGCTCGGCGATGGCCGCGGCGTTGGCCACGGCCTGCGGGTGCCAGGCGAAGCGCCGGGCCATTTCCTCGGGCGGGATCATGTGCAGCTGATCGTTGAACGGCCGGGCGGGATGCGGGTCGTTGACGGTGACGCCCGCCGCGATGCAGCGCAAAACGTCGTGGACCGGGTGCTGCTCCCGCACGGCGTAGTGCACGTTGCCCGTGGCCACGGTGTGGACGCCCAGGCGCTCGGCCAGCTCCACTAGGGCGCGGTTGACCGCGTGCTGCCCGGGAAGCTCCGTCGCCTGCAGCTCCAGGAAAAACCGCTCCCGGCCCAAAGCCTCGGCATAGCGCCGGGCGACGCGCTCGGCCTCGTCCCAGCGCCGCCGGTAGAGCAGCCCGGGGATTTCGCCTTTGGCGCAGCCCGACAAAAACAGCAAATCCTCGCGATGGCGCACCAAGCTGTCCCATGACGTGCGCGGCTGCCCCCGCTCGTTTCCCAGATGGGCCTCGGTCAGGATGCGGGACAAGCCGGCGTACCCGGCGGGCGACGCCGCCAGCACCGTCAGATGATGCCCGCCCTCCAGCGTCAGCTCGGCGCCGATGACGGGCTTGATGCCGGCTTCCTCGGCCGCCTGCACGAAGCGGACCGCGCCGCTGAGGTTGTCGTGATCGGTAAGGGCCAGCGCGGGCATGCCCAGCGCCGCGGCCTGCTGCACGAGCTCCTCGATGGACGCGGCGCCGTCGAGGAACGAGAAGGGCGAGTGCACGTGCAAGTGGACGAAGCCCGCGGCACTAGTCATAAATGCGGTACAGCCTCCATTCGTCGGCGGCGGTGTCGAAATACAGCTCGAACAGGCCGC
>QGSR01000333.1 GCA_003387805.1 Bacillota bacterium
CGGGGGACGGGCGCGGTGATGTAGGCGCCCAGCAGCTGCAGCCCGTCGTGGCGGTGGGTGGAGGTGGGCTGGCTGGCGAAGCCATAGGCGTGCAAGGCCTCGATGAGCCAGTCCGCCGAGCTGTCGCCCGTGAACATGCGACCGGTGCGGTTGCCGCCGTGGGCCGCCGGCGCCAGGCCGACCACCAGCAGCTTGGCCTCCGGGTCGCCGAACCCCGGCACCGGCTTGCCCCAGTAGTCCCAGTCCGCATACATGCGGCGCTTCTTCCTCGCCACGTCCCGCCGGTATTCGACCAGGCGCGGGCAACGGGTGCAGGCGACAATCTCATCGGTCAAACGCTGCAATGCTTTCGAAACCGCCGGCAGAGCCGATCATTCCCTTGGCAAACGCAGAGTTTGGCACTGACAAACGTTCCCGTCACGATCCGGGAACCCCGTACTCGACCGCGAACCGCCGGCCGGACAGCGTATTCTGCAGCGCGGCGGCGATATCCGGGTCGCCCAGGCCGATGGTGACGCGGCCCGTGCCGGGCGCCGCTTTCAGGCTGTACACCGGCTGAATGCCCAAGAACTCGATGGTGGGCCGCCAGACGATGCAGGTCGCGCTGTCGTCCGCCCCGGGCCCGGGGGCCGCAGCCGCGGACGGACCGACGCTCGAGGCGGCAGCGGCCGCACCGGAACCCGATGCGGCAGCGGCAGCACCGCCGGCTTGAGGCCACGTGCCGCTCTCGCCGAAGCACGTTTCGTCCGTGGCCCGCAGGAAAAACACGTAGGGCGTTCCGGCCGGGCCCAACGACGTGCCGGCGATGCTCATCCCGTCCACGTCGCCGCCCGCGGTGCGCATGACCAGCGGTTCGTAGGGCCACTGGCCCCGCAAAACGAACTGGGGGAAAATCAGCCAGTCGGTGACGATGGCCAACTCGCCGACACGGTGCGACGTGCCGCGATCAATAGGAAACCCGGCGACGATGAGGTCCGCCGCGTCCACGATTTCGGCCGGATCCTCCGACGGCACGATGGTCAACGCCAGAGCGGCCGGCGATGATGTGAACAATGATGCCAGAACCAGAGAGGTCAGAAGAATCTTCGTCACGGCTTGCCAGCGCAACACGCATACCTCCTCGCTGACAGCGACAGCCCCGCTCGGTTCCGGGAACGCAATTCCATTGGCAGCGCATCCGGCGCCGGGACCGCACGCCGTGCCGGGACCGCATGCCGTGCCGGGACCGCCTTCCGTGCCGGCACCGCGGCCCGTGCCGGGTGCAACCTATTCTTTTGAAATCGGTTCACCTGTACCGCAGCCTTTCCCTTCTTTGACATCAACTGGCACCTTTCTGTATGATCATTGCAGTCAAATTCAGAAATCAACCCGGCTGGACGGCGGCGCAATGAGGCGTCAAGCGTGTCGCTCGGCAACAAGGTGAGAGCTCTCAGGAAAGTTGTCGTCGTTGTGCTCATGTGGTCGCTGCTGTGGCCGATGGCGGGGGCCGCAGCGCTGCCGGCGCTGGCCCAAGGTGCGGGGGGTGCCGACGCGGCGGCCAAGCCCCGGCTGGCCGTGCTGGGCGTGACCAGCCCCGTCTTTTCCCGCTCCTCGGCGTTCAACGAGTACGTCCTCAATTTGATCACGCACGACGTGACGACCATGGGCCGCTTCGACGTGGTGGAGCGCAGCCACATCGACGCCGTGCTCAGGGAGCAGCGGTTTCAGCTGTCGGGCGCCATCGACCCGGCCACGGCGGTGGAGGTCGGGCGCATTCTCGGCGTCGACATCGGCATCATCGCCAGCGTCGAGGTGCTGGAGGCGCGGCGGGTGGAGACGTGGTACCGGGCCGAAGCGGTGACCATGGTGCGGCTCATCGACATGCAGACGGGCCGGCTCATTTCCACGCTGCGGGTGGAGGGCAGCGCGACGGGCGACACGTCGCTGGAGGCGCAGCGCAAGGCGCTGGACCACGGCTTCGGAAGCCGCTTCCGCAACCGGCTGGCGTCGGTGTTCAGCTTCCAGGGCTCGGTGATCGAAGTGCACGGCGAAGGCCTGAAGGGCGACACCGTGTTCATCTCCGTCGGCCGCAGCCACGGCGTGCAGGTGGGCGCCGAGTTCGAGGTGAAGCGGCCCGAGGTGACGACGCTGGCCGGCATGCAGCTGCCCGAGGGCCACTACTTCATGCGCACCGTGGCTGCCATTCGCGTCACGGACACCAGCTCCGAGTTTTCCCGGGCCACGGTGGTGCGGGCCGACGATCGCGTCCTGGAAGGCGACACCGTGGTGGAGCTGGTGCCGGCCAAATCGCCCGAGGAAAAGTCCGAAACGCTGCTGTACGTACTGACGGCGCTGCTGGTGGCGGTGCTGCTGCTGAACTACGGAGGGGACGCGGCCGATTAACCGGCAGGCCGGCGGCGTTCGAGGGGCGCCGGGCCGCGTCCGCCGGGCGCCCGGCTCCATCCGCCGGGCGAGGAGCCGCGCCCGCCCGGCGCCCGGCCGTGTCCGTCCGTCCCCGCACCGGGCCGCCCGGCACCGAACCGCGTCCGAGAATTTAACATTTGTTTCGCCCCCTTGAACTTT
>QGSR01000063.1 GCA_003387805.1 Bacillota bacterium
CGGCGCCGCGCCGCTGCAGCGCCCGGAAAGGCCCAGGGAAGTGCCCGACGGCATCTGGACCAAATGTCCCGGCTGCCAGACCATCCACTACGAAGGCGAACTGGCCAAGCATCTGTACGTGTGCACCCAGTGCGGCCATCATTTCACCGTGGGCGCGGTGGAGCGCCTGGCGCAGCTGCTGGACGATCCCGAGGCGTTTGAGGAATGGGACACGAACCTGGCCACCGTCAACGCGCTGGGCTTTCCGGACTACGAGGCCAAGCTGGCCCGGGCCCGGGAGAAGACGGGCCTGGACGAAGCGGTGGTCAGCGGTGTGGGCTGCATGGGCGGCTATCCGGTGGCCATCGGCATTCTCGACTTCAATTTCTTCACCGGCAGCATGGGCTCGGTGGCCGGGGAGAAGCTGACCCGTCTGTTCGAGCGGGCCGCCGAGCGGGACGTGCCCGTCATCGTCGTCTCCGGCGGCGGGGGCGGCGCCCGCATGCAAGAAGGCATTCTGTCCCTGATGCAAATGGCAAAAACGAGCCAGGCCGTGGAGCGCTTCGGCCGCACGGGCCGGCCGTACATTTCGGTGCTGACGCATCCCACCATGGGCGGCGTGTACGCGTCGTACGCGTCTCTGGGCGACTACATTTTCGCGGAACCCGGCGCCCTCATCGGCTTCGCCGGGCCCCGCATCGTGGAGCGCACCATTCGGCAGGCTTTGCCCAGCGGGTTTCAGACGTCCGAGTTTGCGCTGCGCAACGGCATGGTGGATCGCATCGTTCCGAGAAAAGAACTGCGGGATACGCTCATCCGCGTCCTGCGTCTGCACGAGAAGCGGCCCATGCTGGACGCGCGGGCCCGCTGAGCGGGACGGGAAAGCGGCCCGGACGATACCTACAATCTTAATGACGCAACGTTAACGTTTAGGAGGGGCGGTTGGTGGCCAACAGCGTGTTCGAGTGGGAGCGGCCCCTCGTTGAGCTGGAAAGTCGCATCAAAGAGCTGCAGGCCTTCGTCGACCAGCGGGGCATTGATCTCACCGCGGAGATTGCCACGCTGCAGGAGAAGGCGGACCGCTTGCGGGCCGAAATTTTCGCGAACCTGACGCCGTGGCAGCGGGTGCAGATGGCCCGCCATCCGAAGCGGCCCACGACGCTGGATTATATCGAACTCATTTTTGATGATTTCCTCGAGCTGCACGGCGACCGCACGGTCCGCGACGACGAAGCCATGGTGGGCGGCATCGCCCTGCTGGACGGCGTGCCCGTCACCGTCATCGGACCGCAGAAGGGCCGCGACACCAAGGAAAACATCCGCCGCAACTTCGGCCTGCCGCACCCCGAAGGGTACCGCAAGGCCATGCGGCTCATGCACCAGGCCGCCAAGTTCGGCCGTCCCATTATTTCCCTCATCGACGTGGTCGGCGCGTACCCGGGCATCGAGGCCGAGCAGCGGGGCCAGGGCGTGGCCATCGCGGAGAATATTCGGCAAATGTCGTTTTTAGAGGTGCCTATTATCTGCGTAGTCACCGGCGAAGGCGGCAGCGGCGGCGCGTTGGCCATCGGCGTGGGCGACCGGGTGCTCATGATGGAAAACGCGTGGTACTCCGTGATTTCGCCGGAGATGTGCGCGGAGATTTTGTGGAAAGATACGTCGAAGGCGCCCGAGGCCGCGGCGGTGCTGCGGCTGGGGGCCGAGGATCTGCTGGAGTTTGAGATTATCGACGAAGTCATCGCTGAACCGCTGGGCGGCGCCCACCGGGACCCGGAGGACGCGGCGCGCCGGCTCAAGGAAGCGCTGGTGCGGCACCTGCACGAGCTGATGCGGTACGACGGCCCGGCGCTGGTGGAGGCGCGGCTGGCCAAGTACCGCCGCATGGGACGGCTGGCCGAGCTCACCGAGGAGCAGATGCGGGCCGCGGCGGACGCGGCTGAGAACTCGGCCGGGGCCGCCGAAACCGGCCAGGCGGCGCCAGCGGCGCTGAAGGAAGCCGACTAGCCCGGCGGTCCGGCGGCGCGGCGGCAGAGCGGCCCGGAGGTCCGCCGGCCGGCCCGGCAGCGGGGCGTCCCGCGCAGCCCGCACGGCAGGCGGTCCGACCCAGGGAGGGGTACGAATGCGACGCACAAAGATTGTATGCACCATCGGGCCCGCGTCCGATCCGGTCTTGGACGAGCTCATCGCGGCCGGCATGGACGTGGCCCGGCTGAATTTTTCCCACGGCACCATGGAAGAGCAGGGCGAGCGCATCCGCCGCATCCGCCAGGCCGCGGAGGCGGCCCAGCGCAACGTGGGCATCTTGCTGGACATCCAGGGGCCGAAAATTCGTGTGGGCCCCATGCAGCCCGGCTCGGTGCTGGAGCCGGGCAAGCCTTTCCGCCTCATCTGCGGCGGCCGGACCATTGAAGGCGACAGCACCCAGGCGTCGGTCAGCTATCCGCACCTGCACCGCGTGGTGCGGCCGGGCAGCACCATCTTCCTGGACGACGGGCTCATCGAGCTCAAGGTGGATGCCGTCGAAGGCGAGGTCGTCCACTGCAGCGTCGTCATCGGCGGCCCGCTTTCGTCCCGCAAAGGCTTGATGGTCCCCGACGCGGACCTGGACTTGCCCGCCTTGACCGAACGCGACAAGGAACATATCCGCTACGGCGTGCGCATGGGCGTGGACATGATCGCGGCGTCCTTCGTGCGCAAAGCCGAGCACGTGCGGGCCGTGCGCGAAGTGATCCGCGAGTGCGGCGGCGACCAGCCTATCATCGCCAAAATCGAAAACCGCCAGGGCGTGGAGCACCTGGAGGAGATCATCCAGGAGTGCGACGGCGTCATGGTGGCCCGCGGCGATTTGGGCGTGCACATCCCGCCGGAGGACGTGCCGCTGGTCCAGAAGCACATGATCGAAATGTGCAACCGCCACGGCAAGCCGGTCATCACCGCGACGCAGATGCTGGAGTCCATGGTGCACAACCCGCGGCCCACCCGGGCCGAGGTCACCGACGTGGCCACGGCCATCTTCGACGGCACCGACGCGATTATGCTCTCGGGCGAAACGGCCATGGGCAAGTATCCGGTGCAGGCGGTGCGGGTTATGGACCGCATCGCCCGGCGCACCGAGCGGGCCATCGACTACGACGAGCTGCTGAACCGGCGCCACAGCAGCCCGGAGCCGTCCATCTCCGAGGCCATCAGCCACGCCACGTGCCGGGCCGCGGCGGATTTGAAGGCGGCCGCCATCTTGACCGCGACCCAGTCCGGGGCCACGGCCCGGATGGTGTCCAAGTTCCGGCCGAAAACGCGCATCATCGCCTTGACGCCGGTGCCGGAGGTGGCCCGGCGCCTGACGGTGGTGTGGGGCGTGGAGCCCACCATCGTGCCCCATACGGCCAACGTGGACGAGATGCTGGACGTAGCGTTCGACGTGGTGCGGCGGCGGTCCGACATCCAGCCCGGCGACCGCATCGTCATCACCGCCGGCGTCCGCACCGGCGAGCCCGGGTCCACCAACTTGCTGCAGGTGTACGAGGTCGACGACGTCTAGTCAGACGTCGTCGTTTCCCATTCCTAGCCAATTCGCGACAGCCAGCGGCGCAAGGGGAGTACGACATGATCATCGGAGTACCCGAAGAGATCAAGCAAGGTGAAAACCGGGTCGCCATGACGCCCGCGGGGGTCGAGGAACTGACCAAGAGCGGCCACTCGGTGCTGGTGCAGCGGGGCGCCGGCGCCGGCAGCGGCATCGCGGACGAAGAGTACGCGGCCGCCGGCGCGGCGCTGGCCGACGACGGCCGGTCCGTGTACGAGCGGGCCGACATGGTGGTCAAGGTGAAAGAGCCCGAGCCCCACGAGGCGCAGTGGCTGCGCCCCGGGCAGATTTTGTTCACGTACTTGCACCTGGCGGCGGTGCCGGAGCTGACGCGCACGCTGATGGAGCGCCGGGTCACCGCCATCGGCTACGAGACGGTGCAGACCGATGACGGCGCGCTGCCGCTGCTGACGCCGATGAGCGAAGTGGCCGGGCGCATGGCCGTGCAGATCGGCGCGCAGCTCCTGGAGAAGACCCGGGGCGGCCGCGGCGTGCTCTTGGGCGGCGTGCCCGGCGTGCCGCCCGCGGACGTGGTCATCATCGGCGCGGGCAACGTCGGCGCCGGCGCGGCCCGCATCACGCTGGGGATGGGCGCCAACGTGACCCTGATCGACATCAACATCGACCGCCTGCGGTATCTGCAGGAGACGCTGCACGGCAACCTGATCACCGTCATGTCCAACCGCTTCAACATCGAGCGGGCGGTGAAGTACGCGGACTTGCTCATCGGCGCGGTGCTGGTGCCCGGGGCCCGGGCGCCGCGGCTGGTCACAGAGGACATGGTGAAGCAGATGAAGCCGGGATCGGTCATCGTGGACGTGGCCATCGACCAGGGCGGCTGCATCGAGACGGCCGACCGGGTGACCACCCACGACCAGCCGACGTACGTGAAGCACGGCGTCATCCACTACGCCGTCTCCAATATGCCCGGCGCGGTGCCGCGCACGTCGACGATGGCGCTGACCAACGCGACGCTGCCGTACGTCCTGAAGCTGGCCAACTACGGCTTCGAGGCCGCGGTGCGGGCCGACCGGGCGCTGGCCCGGGGCGTCAACTGCTTCGCCGGCCGCGTCACCCAGCCCGGCGTGGCCGAGGCCCACGGCCTGGAGTACACGCCTCTGCAAGAGCTGCTTTGACCCCGCCCTCCGGACTGCGCAGGCCCCAAGCCGCACGCCGTCGCCGCACCTGCTGCGAAGGCCTTCGGCTGGCGTCGGCGCGGCCTGCCGTGGCATGCGAGACGGCCTGCCGTGGCATGCGAGACGGCCTGCCGTGGCATGCGAGACGGCCTGCCGTGGCATGCGGCGCGGCCTGCCGTGGGATGCGGCGCGGGCCTTCGTTTGCCCCGTGTGGGGGTAAGTACATGTTCGTGTTACGTAGGAAAACAGGTCAAATGGACCCAGGGCCGCTGGTCCGTTTGACCTGCTGCGTTGCGGGCCGTTTTCGCAGCGCAGCGTCAGGGCGTGCAGTACTCCAAGCCGCAACACACCGTCCACGTGCAGCTTTTTGGCGACACGCCGGCTATCGCTGAAAGCCTTTGCAAATCGGTCAATTGGACCCCCGCTCAGGGGTCAAGGTGTCCGAACTAATACGCTTCCAGGAACGCGAAACGCCCGCGCTCCCCGAGGGGGCGCGGGCGCTGCGTTCGCCGTGCTCGTGCGTCCGGTCCGCTTGGCGCCGGGGCCTGGGCCCCGGCCGGGCGGCGTTTGGCCGCCGGGCGCTAGCTCAGTTTCTCCAGCTCGTCCAGCAGCGACTCAAACACGTTCATGACCTGCAGCACCGGTTCGGGGCCGGTCATGTCGACGCCCGCGTCCTTAAGCAGATTCAGCGGGTAGTCCGCGCCGCCGCGGCTGAGCATGTTCAGGTAGCGCTCCACCGCGGGCCGGCCTTCGTCCAGGATGGCCTGGCCCAGCGCGGTCGCGGCCGCCAGGCCCGTGGCGTACTTGTACACGTAGAACGCCCGGTAGAAGTGGGGGATGCGGGCCCACTCGATGGCGATTTCGTCGTCCGCGACCATGTCGGGTCCGTAATACTGCTTCACCAGCTCGTAATACCGCTCGGACATCCAGTCGGCCGTCAGCGCGCCGCCGCCTTCCACCCGCTCGTGGGTCAGCTTTTCGAACTCGGCGAACTTGACCTGCCGGAAGACGGTGCCGCGGATGGTGTCCAGGTAGTTGTTGATCAGGTAGCGGCGGTGGGCCGGCGAGTCGGTGCGCTGGAGCAGGTAGTGGAACAGCAGGTGCTCGTTGAGCGTGGACGCCACTTCCGCCACGAAGATGGTGTACTGCGAGTACACGTAGGGCTGGGACCGGTCGGCCAGGTAGCTGTGGATGGCGTGGCCGAACTCGTGGGCCAGGGTGAACATGTTGTTCAGGTTGTTTTCGTAGTTCATCAGGATGTACGGGTGCACGCCGTACGCGCTGGTGGAGTAGGCGCCGCTGCGCTTGCCTTCGTTTTCGAGCACGTCCACCCAGCGGTTTTCCAGGCCGTGGCGCACGATCGTGACGTACTCCTCGCCCAAAGGCTCCATGCTGGCCAGCATGGTCTCGGCCGCTTCCTCGTAGGGAATCTCCCAGTCCACCTCGGCCACCAGCGGCACGTACAGATCGTACATGTGCAGCTCGTCCACGCCCAGCAGCTTCTTGCGCAGCCGCACGTAGCGGTGCAGCAGGTCAAGGCGCGAGTGCACCGTGTCGATGAGATTGGTGTACACCTGCACGGGCACGTTGTCCGCGTGCAGCGCCGCGTGCAGCGCCGACTCGTGCTTGCGCATGCGGGCGTAGAACACGTCGTTGCGCACGCTGGCCGAGTACATGGCCGCCACGGTGTTGCGCCACTTGTAGTACGTGTCGTGCATCGCCTTGAACGCGTCGCGGCGGACGCGGCGGTCCTTGCTTTCCATCAGGCGGATGTAGCGGCCGTGGGTGACTTCGACTTCCTGGCCGTTTTCGTCCTTGATGAAAGGAAACTTCAGGTCGGCGTTGTTGAACATGCCGAACACGTTGTTGGGCGCCTGGGCCATCTCGCCCGCGGCGGCCAGAATGGCTTCCTCCTGCGGCGACAGCGTGTGCGGCTTGTTGCGGACGATGTTGTCCAGGTAATGACGGTACAGCGAAAGCTCCTGGCTGCTTAGGTACTCGTCCAGCTGCTCCTGCGACAGCTGCAAAATTTCGGGCTCCACGAACGAGGTCGCGGTGGTCAGCTCCACCGCCAGGCGCTGGGCCCGGTCGTACAGCTCCTGGTACGTGGGGTTGGTGGTGTCCTCGTCGCGGCGGGTGAACGCGTAGACGATGACCCGCTCGAAGCGCTCGACCGTGTCGAACATCAAGTCCAGGCACCGGGCCAGCGTGGCCGGCGATTCGCCGAGCTTGCCCGCAAACGCGCCGATTTGCGGGATGGCCTCTTTGACGGCGGCGAACTCCTTCTCCCAGTCGTCATTGGTCGCGAAAATGTCCTCCAGCCGCCAGCGGTACTGTTCCGGGATTTCGCTGCGCTTGCGCACGGTTTGCGGTGCAGGCGCCTGACTCATTCGAGCCGTCACTCCTTCGGCAAGATTGGTCACCATGACCATCTTTGTTCTTGAGCGGGCCGGAAATTCCTGGCCCCGACCGCGAGAAGGCGGCGGCCGCCAAAAGGGCCAAGCGAGATGGGCTGCGGCCGCTAGAAGGGCCAAATCAAGGGCACTAGCGCCAGCGACACGGCCAGGATGAGCAGCGTCAGCGGCAGCCCGACTTTGACGAAGTCGGTGAAGCGGTAGGCGCCGGCGTTGTAAACCAGCATGTTGGACTGGTGCCCCACGGGCGTCGCGAAAGCGGTGGACGCCGCGATGGCCACGATCATCATGACCGGATAGGGGGAAATGGCCAACGCTTCGGCCAAGTTTAGGGCGATGGGGGCCATCAGGATGGCCGCGGCCGCGTTGGTCAAAATCTGCGTCAGGGCGATGGTCATCGCGCCGATGAGGGCGCACGCGGCCAGCGGGCGGGCGGCCGGCAGGCCGGCCGGCAGGACGGCCGCGGCGCCTGCTCCGGGTCCCGCATCCGCCCCCAGCCGTGCCAGCCATTCGGCCAGCAGTGTGGCCGCGCCCGTCGTTTCCAGCGCGGTGCCCAGCGGCAGCATGCCGCCGATGGCGATGATGGTACGCCAGTCGATGGCCCGGTGGGCTTCCTCGATGCGCAGGCAGCCGCCGACGACCATGGCCACGGCGCCCAGGGCGGCGGCCAGAGACACGTGCAAGACGCCGGCGGCCGCCAGCCCGATGGCGCCGCCGAAGATGGCCGCGGCCCGGCCGGCCCGGCTGTAGTCGGGCGCCGGGTTTTCCACGGGCTCCAGCAGCAGGAAGTCGGGGTCGGGCCCCAGCCGGCGGATGCGGTCCCGCGGGCCCCGCAGCAGCAAGGTGTCGCCGAAGCGCAGCCGCACCCGGGCCAGGGGCTGCCGGATGGTTTCGCCGTGGCGGCGAATGCCGATGACGGTCAGTCCATAACGATGGTAGAAGTCCGTTTCCCGCAGCGTTTTGCCCGCGAGGGTGGAGCGGGGGGCCAGCGTCGCCTCGGCCAGGCGGATGTCCCGGCCGTTGCCGCCGGGGTCCGGCGGGTGCTTCAGCTCGGCCAGCAGGTGCACTTGCCTGGCCGCTGCGGCCCGGAGCAAGCTGTCCCGGGGCCCCTCCACCAGCAGCGCCCGGGCCGCGGGCGCGCCGCCGGCATCGGCCGCCGCCGGCGTCTCGCCCCGGGCGGCCGCCATTTCGCGGAGGCCGTCGTCCACGGGCCGGAGCACCGCCAGCACCGTCAGGCCCAGCTCGGCCGTGATTTGCCGGACGCGGCGGGCGCCGGGTTGCGGGGGGGCCACCAGCACTTCGGTGCTTAAGGCGTGGTTTTGGCCGATGCCGGCCCCTTCGCCGCCGGCGCCGGACGACGGCTCCCGGGCCGGCAGCAGTCGGGGGCCCAACACGGCCAAGAACACGGCGCCTGCGCCCAGGACCGCGAGCCCGGTGGGGGTGAAGTCGAACAGCCCGAAGGGGGCGTAGCCGCGAGCGGTCAGGGCCGCGTTGACGAGCAGATTGGGCGGCGTGCCCACGGCGGTGGTCAGCCCGCCCAGGAGCGACCCGAAGGCCAGAGGAATGAGCAGCCGTCCTGCGGGAACCTTCGCGTCCCGGCCGGCCGCCAAGACCGCGGGCATCATGATGATGGCGGCGCCGATGTTGTTCATGATGGACGACAGGAGCCCCACCAAAAGGACGGTGGCGGCGATGAGGCGGCGCTCGCCCCGTCCGCCCAGGCGGCGCAGCAGCCGGGTCAAGTGATCCGAGCCGCCGGTGCGCATCAGGCCGGCGCTCATGACGAAAATGCCGGACACCGTCACGACCGCGGGGCTGCCGAAGCCGGCGAAGGCCTGCTCCACGGTCACCAGGCCGGTCAGGGCCAGCGCGGCGGCGACCATGACGGCCATCAGGTCCGCCCGCAGCTTCTCCGTGGCGAA
>QGSR01000064.1 GCA_003387805.1 Bacillota bacterium
GCCCGGGGGGCGGGAGGTTTGGCCCGGCGGGTGGGGCGGGCACGGGCTGGCGGCGTTGAGCGGCGGGGACCTGCGGCGCCTGCTGCACCACATCGAGCAGCTCGACGCGATGTTCGACGTCATGCTGATCGACACCGGCGCCGGCATCGGCCGCGACGTCATCAACTTTGCGCTGGCCGGCGACGAAGTGCTCATCGTGACGACGACGGACCCGTCGGCGCTGGCCGATGCGTACGCGATGGTGAAAGTCATCTCGGCGCGGCGGGCCGACGCGCGGCTGCTCATCGCGGTCAACATGGCCGCGGACTTCCGCGAGGGCGAGGCCACGTTTCAGCGGCTGGATTCCGCGGCCCGGCGGTTTCTGGGCGTGCAGACGACCTTGCTGGGCGTGGTGCCCCGGGACGCCGCGGTCATCCAGGCGGTCAAGAGGCAGCAGCCGTTCGTGCTGGCCACGCCCCAGGTGGCCGCCGCGCGGGCGGTGGAAGCCATGGCCCGCCGCCTCGCGGGCGTGCCGGAGGCGGAGCCGGCCGGGTTGTCGGGCCTCATCCGGCGTCTGCTGAGACTGGATCGGTAAGCCAACAACGCGCGGCACGGGGGTGACTGCGTGGAACAGTTGCAATCGGTGCTGCAGATCGGCATGCGCGTCTGGGTTCGGGCGCTGGACGACGCGCTGGAGCAGCGCTACGCATCCAGGATAGAGGACATGACGGACCGGTGGCTGGTCGTCCAGCGGCCCACGGACGAGCACCGGTCCCTGCCCATCGGGCGGGGCAGCCCGGTGGAGCTGACCGTGGCCATAACGGGTCAGCCGGGCAAAGACGGTCAGTATCGCGCCCGGACCGTCGTCCTCGGCGTGCTGACGGACCAGCGGGTGCCTTTTCTGCAGCTGGCCTGGCCCGAGAACTGGGAGCGGGTGCAGCACCGCGAGTACGTGCGGGTGCCGGTGTCGCTGCCGGTGCGCCTGCGGGTGATGGAGGAGGACGACGAAGGGCCCGGGGACTCCGCGGTCGAAGAAGCTTGGGTCGAGGGCATCATGCGCGACCTGAGCGGCGGCGGGTGCCAAGTTGCGGTCCCTCTGGCGCTGGCGCCGCGGCAGGAGGTGGAGGTGGAGTTTCGCCTTCCGTCCCGGGCCTTCGTGTTGCCCGCGGAAGTGCAGCGGGTGGACGTCTCGCCCGACGACCACCGCCTGCGCATCGTCGGGCTGGCGTTTACGGACATCCGGGAGCCGACGCGGGAGGAGATCATCCGCTTCACCTTCCAGAGGCAGATCGAACTGCGCAAAAAGGGGCTGGCGTGAGTGGCGGCGTCGGAGCAGGACGTACAGCGCTGGTGGCGCGAGTTTAAGAACAACGGCGACCCGGAAGCCCGGGAGCGGCTCATCGTCCATTACGCGCCGCTCGTGAAGTACGTCTCGGGCCGCGTGGCCATGGGGCTGCCGCCCAACATCGATCCGGAGGACCTGAACAGCTACGGCATTTTCGGTCTGGTGGACGCGCTGGAGAAGTTCGAGCCGGACCGGGGCGTGAAGTTCGAAACGTACGCCATCGCGCGCATCCGCGGCGCGGTGTTCGACGGGCTGCGGGAGCAGGACTGGGTGCCCCGCACCGTGCGGCAGAAAGCCCGGCGGCTGGAACAGACCATCGCCCGTCTGGAGGCCCGGCTGGGCCGCTCGGCCACCGACGCGGAAATCAGCGAAGCCATGAACCTGACGCTGGAAGAGTACGCGGCGCTGCTGACGGAAATCCAGGGCACGGGCCTGGTGTCTTTGGATGAGTGGTGGAGCGACGGCGACGACGACAAAGGCCTGACCCTGGGCGAGCTGATCCACGATCCCGCCGCGGAAAACCCGGGCGCGGCCGTGGAGGCCGAAGAGGTGGAAAAGCTGCTGGGCCAGGTCATCGACGCGCTGCCCGAGCGGGAAAAGCTGGTCATTACCTTGTATTATTACGAAGGCCTGACGCTGAAAGAAATCGGCCGGGTGCTGGGCGTCACCGAGTCGCGGGTGTCGCAGCTGCACACGCGGGCCATCGTGCGGCTGCGGGCCCGGCTGCACCGCTTCCGCGACGCGCTGGTCAGTTGACCGGTACGGCACGGAAATTGTACAATTGAGAAAACAGCGTCAGTCTGCGGCGGCGCCGGCGGCCGCCGAAGGAAACGGGGGAGGCGGACATGAGCATTCAAATCAGTGACTTGCAAGTCCTATTGCCGCGCGCCGACGAGATCGCGCGCACGCTGCCGTCCGCCCACCAGCAGGATACCCACCAGCAGGCCCTGGCCGCGGCCATGCAGGCCGAAGTCGAGCGGCAGCGCCGCCGGGTGGCCCGGGCGCGCGCGGGCGACGAAGCCCGGGGCGCGGACGGGCGGTGGACGGCCCGGGCCCGGGACCAGGAGGCGCCGGCGGAGAGGCCCGACGGCCTGGGGCGCCGGCTCGACGTGCGGGCGTGAGCCGCGGCCGTGGGCTACGTCTCTCTCGTCTTTTCCATCCTCTCCTTCATCTTCTCGCTGGCGGCTTTCATCCTCGTTATCGTCCGCACCCGCCGCCGGGAGCGGACGCCCGGCTCGTCTTTGTGGAACGACGAGCTCCTGACGCGTGACGCGTGGCTGGAGGAGCTGGAGGCCAAAGGCCAGGCCGTGCTGGCCCGCATCGAGCAGGCCGAGCGCCGCCTCGCGGCCGCCGTGTCCGCACCGCAGGAGGGTGCCGCCGAGCCCGCCGCGAGCGTGGAGCCCGGCTTCTCACCGGCCCGGGCCGACGACGCGGGGCCGGTCCCGGCGCTGCAGCAGGCGGCCGTCCGGGACGAGGTCCGGCGGCTGGCCGCGGAAGGCCACGATCCCGCCGCCATCGCCCGCCGGCTGCAGCTGGGCCGGGGCGAGGTGGAGCTGTTCCTGGGCCTGCCCGGCCGGGGCCCCGCCCCAAATGATGGTTGATGCGCCGAATTCGGCTGTGCTATACTACCCGAGGTGTCATTACACACGCAGGCGGACCCGCGGGCGGGTGCCGCTCCGCGGCGGAGCGGTCGCCCCCGGGGATGACGCGTGCGGAGGAAAAACCACGGCGAGGGGAGGTGCACGCATGGCAGTCGTGAGCATGAAGCAGCTGCTGGAGTCGGGCGTGCATTTCGGTCACCAGACGCGGCGCTGGAATCCCAAGATGGCGCCGTACATCTTCACCGAACGCAACGGCATCTACATCATCGACCTGCAGAAAACCGTCCGGAAAATCGACGAAGCGTACAAGTTCGTCAAAGAGCTGGCGGCCGAGGGCGGCACGGTTTTGTTCGTCGGCACGAAGAAGCAGGCCCACAACACCGTCCGGGAAGAAGCCGAGCGGTGCGGCATGTACTACGTGAACGAGCGTTGGCTCGGCGGCATGCTGACCAACTTCGAGACGATCAAGACTCGCATCCAGCGGCTCAAAGAGCTGGAGCAGATGGAAGAAGACGGCTCCTTCGATCTGCTGCCGAAGAAGGAAGTGCTGCAGCTGCGCAAAGAGCGCGAGAAACTGCAGCGCTACCTGGGCGGCATTCGGGAGATGAAGCGTCTTCCGGACGCGGTGTTTATCGTCGATCCGCGCAAGGAGCGCATCGCCGTTCACGAGGCGCGCAAACTTGGCATACCCATCGTCGCGATCGTCGACACCAACTGCGACCCGGACGAGATCGACTACGTCATTCCGGGCAACGACGACGCGATTCGAGCCGTCCGCTTGCTGACTAGCAAGATCGCCGACGCCGTCATCGAAGGCAGGGAAGGGCGCGAAGAAGCCGAAGCGCCGGCGGCCGACGAGGCGGAGCAGGGCGAAGAAGCGGAACTGGTCGAGGTATAGTCAAGGAGGCTCGTGATTCTGATGGCGCAGATTACACCGCAAATGGTCAAGGAGCTGCGGGAGCGGACGCAGGCCGGGATGATGGACTGCAAGCGGGCTCTCGAGGCCACGGGCGGCGACATGGAGAAAGCCGTCGCGTACTTGCGCGAAAAGGGCATGGCCGCCGCCGCCAAGAAGGCCGGCCGGGTCGCGGCCGAGGGCCTGATTGAGGCGTACATCCACCCCGGAGGGCGGATCGGGGCCTTGATCGAGGTCAACTGCGAGACGGACTTCGTGGCCCGCAACGAGTCGTTCCAGAAGCTGGTGAAGGACCTGGCCATGCAGGTGGCCGCGTCTCGTCCTCTCTACGTCTCCCGGGACGACGTGCCGGAGAGCGTGATCGAGGAGGAGAAGCGCATCCTGCGGCAGGCCGCCCTCAACGAGGGCAAGCCCGAGCACATCGCGGACAAGATCGTGACCGGGCGGCTGGAGAAGTACTTCGAGGAAGTCTGCCTGCTGGAGCAGCCGTTCATCAAAGACCCGGATCGGAAGGTCGGGGATCTGATTCAGGAGCAGATCGCGACCTTGGGCGAAAACATCACCGTGCGCCGGTTCGCTCGCTTCGAGCGCGGCGAGGACGGCGGCGGCGAGCAGGACCAGGCGGAGTGACGACGGTGAAGGGGAGGGTGTTCGCCCGGGGCGGACACATCCCCTTCCTTTTTCCCTTCTTCGGATCCTCGCGGCGACGCGGGGATTTGCGCGCGTTCGGAAAGGAAATCATCGCGGCGGCGAGAAACAGTTTTGGGAGAGTGGCGGCACGATGACGACGAATGGCCCCGTGTACCGACGGGTGGTCCTGAAACTCAGCGGCGAGGCGCTGGCGGGCGAGTCCGGTTTCGGCGTGGACCTGGACGTCGTAAAAATGATCTCGGAGCAGATCAAGCGCGTCCGGGAGCTGGGCGTCCAAATCGCGGTGGTCGTGGGCGGCGGCAACATCTGGCGGGGCGCCCGGGCCAGCGCGCAGGGCATGGACCGCGCGACGGCCGATTATATGGGCATGCTGGCCACGGTCATCAACGCGCTGGCGCTGCAGGACTGCCTGGAAAACATGGGCGTTGACACCCGGGTGCAGACGGCCATCGAAATGCGCCAAATCGCCGAGCCCTACATCCGCCGGCGGGCCATCCGGCACCTGGAGAAAGGCCGGGTCGTGATTTTCGCTTCGGGCACCGGCAACCCGTACTTTTCCACCGACACCACCGCGGCGCTGCGGGCGGCGGAGATCGAAGCCGAAGTGATTCTCATGGCCAAACGGGGCGTCGACGGCGTGTACGACGCGGATCCGAGGACGAATCCCGACGCGCGCAAGTATGACTACGTCGACTACATCGACGTGCTCAACAAAGGCCTGGGCGTCATGGATTCCACCGCCACGTCGCTTTGCATGGACAACGGCATTCCCATCATCGTGTTCGACTTCAACGAGCCCGACAACATCGTGGACGCGTGTCTCGGTCGGCAGGTCGGGACAAAAGTGGGAGGGAGCGTCTGACCCATGGCAGATGAAGTGCAAGCGGTATTGAGCGAGACCGAGTCCAAGATGCAGCAAGCCGTGCAGGCCGCCCGGCGCGACCTGGCCGCCATCCGCACCGGCCGGGCCAATCCGGCGCTTCTGGACCGCATTACCGTCGACTACTACGGCACGCCCACGCCGCTGAACCAGCTGGCGTCCATCACCGTCCCCGAAGCCCGCCTGCTGGTGGTGCAGCCGTGGGACAAAAACTCGCTGAAGGACATCGAAAAGGCCATCATGTCGTCGGACCTGGGCCTGACGCCCAACAACGACGGGACGGTCATCCGCATCCAGATCCCGCAGCTGACCGAGGAGCGGCGCCGCGACCTGGCGCGCCTCGCGCGCAAGGAAGCCGAGGAGAAGCGGGTGGCGGTGCGCAACGCCCGCCGCGACGCCAACGAAGAGCTGAAGAGGCTGGAGAAGGAAGGCGTCATTTCCGAGGACGACAGCCGGCGGGCCCAGACGGACGTGCAGCAGCTGACCGACAAGTACATAAAAGAAATCGACGATTTGCTGGCCGCGAAAGAAAAGGAGATTATGGAAGTTTGAGCGCCGCTTCGGACCCGGGCCTGTTGGCCATGGATATGGCGGCGGCCCTGGCCGGCCTGGCCGCCGAGGGCCGCAAGGTGCGCATCGAGCCCGCGGCGCCCCCGAAGGGCGCGGGGGCCGTCGCGCGCTGGCGCGTCGCCCGGGTGTCCGGGCGCGGCGATGAAACGGTGCTGGTCGTCGTACCTGAGATAGAGGGACGAATCGAATGCGGGAACCTTACACCGAATCAGTGAGCGTGGTGGAGCCCCGGGCGGATGTGTCCCGGAGCGCCGCCAACGGCGCGGCCGAGGCGGAAGGGCGGCTCTTGCACGCGCTGGATCGCGAGCGCCTGCCCCGGCACGTGGCGATTATCATGGACGGCAACCGCCGCTGGGCCGAGAGCCGCTCGCTGCCGCGCACCGAAGGCTATCGGGCCGGCGTGCGCGCGCTGCGGCATACCGTGGAGGCCTGCGGCGAACTGGGAATCCGCTACCTGACCGTCTACGCGTTTTCCACGGAAAACTGGGAGCGTCCGCGCGACGAGGTCGGCTTTCTCATGGACCTGCTCACCAACGGGCTCGACAAAGAGCTGCCGCTTCTCGAGCGGGAAGGCGTGGCGCTGCGGGTGCTGGGCGATCGCCGCCGGCTGCCGGCCCGGGTCAACCGGCGGCTGGACGCGGCGCTGGCCAGCCCGCCGGAAAACCCCAGGCTCGTCCTGAGCGTGGCGCTGAACTACGGCGGGCGCGCGGAAATCGTGCAGGCGGCCCGGCGCGTGGCCGCCGACGTCGCGAACGGTGTCATAAGGCCTGATGAAATCGATGAATCCCGCTTCGCTTCGTATCTGTACACCGCGGATCTGCCCGATCCGGACCTCGTCATTCGCACCGGCGGGGAGCACCGCATCTCCAACTTCCTGCTCTGGCAGCTCGCGTACGCGGAGCTGTGGATTACGCCGGTGTACTGGCCCGATTTCAACCGTACCCACTTGTTGAGCGCCATCGTGGACTTCCAGCGGCGCCAGCGGCGGTTCGGCCGCGTGTAGCAGGGAGGCGGTCAACGTGCGCGCGCGGCTGCTGACGGCCGCCATCGGCATTCCCGTGTTTTTGGGCGCCGCGGTGGCCGGCGGCGTCTGGTGGCTTCTTTTGGTCAGTTTCATTGCGGTCGTCGGCCTGGCCGAGTGGCACGGCCTCGCCCGCCGGGCGCTGCAGGTCAGCCCGCCGTGGGATGCGCTGCTGGGCGGCGGTCTAGCGGTGCTGCTCGCGGCGTACAATGCCGTGGGAAAGCCCGGCGCGCCCGGCTTGGGCGCCGGCGCGGCCATGTTCGGCGTCGCGGTCTACGCGCTGGCCCGCGAGGCTCTGTCGCGGCGCCGGCGCCCCGCCGCCGCTGGAGGCGCGGCGGCGCTGGGCGTGGTCTACGTCGCGGGCTGTCTGGCCCACCTGCTGCTTTTGCGGGGGTTTGAACACCCGGCCGCCGCGGCGCCGGGCGGGGTGTGGGCGCCCGACGGCTTCGCGTTGACGCTGCTCGCGGTGGGCGGCACGTGGCTCACCGACACGGGCGCCTTCTTCGTGGGCCGGGCCGTGGGCGGCCGCAAGCTGATGCCGGCCTTAAGCCCCAACAAGACCGTCTCCGGCGCCGTGGGCGGCTGGGTGGCCGGCTTCGTGGGCCTGTTGGCGGGCGGCGTGTTTTTGGCCGAAATTCCGCTGACGAAGGCCCTCGTGCTGGCCGCGGCCACGCCCGTCGCGGCCCAGCTGGGCGACTTGCTGCAGTCGGCCCTGAAGCGGGAGGCGGGCGTCAAGGACAGCGGCCGGCTGCTGCCGGGCCACGGGGGCGTGCTGGACCGCTTCGACAGCCTCATGCTGGCCGCGCCGACGGTGTACTACCTGAGCGTCTGGCTGTAGGCGGGCGCGGCGCGGGCGGACCCTCGGGAGGGGACGCGGTGAACCGCCGCCACCGCACGCTGGTGTACACGCTGTCGGCCACCGCCGCGGCGGCCTTCGTGCTCATCCGCTTCTGGTCGTACGCGGCGCCCTTTCTGGCCGCATCGCTTCTGGCCGCGATGATCGACCCTTACGTCCACCGGCTGCGCCAAGCCACCGGCCTGCGCCGGGGAGCGGCGGTGCTGGGGGTCCTGACGGGGGTTCTCGGCCTGCTGGCGGGGGGGGGGGGGGGGGGGGGGGGCGAACTCATCGCGGGGGTGGGGGGGGGCCGGCTGCATCTGCCCGAGTACGCCGAGGCCGCGGCGGAGCTGGCGGACCGGGCCGCGGCCCGGGCGGGCGGCCTGCTGGCCCGCCTGCCGCCGCCTCTGGACGAGATGGTCCTGTTCGATTCGGGACAGGCCGCGGAGGCGGCCGCGGCCGCGGTGCGAGGCGCGCTGGGACGGCTCCGGGCGGCTCCGGGGGCCGTCTTTTTCTTTTTCGTCACCGGCCTGGCCACGTTCTTCATCAGCCGCGACCGTCATCTTTTGTGGAACGCGGTGCTGCGCGCCTTGCCCGCGGCGTGGCGCCGGCCGCTGGTGGTCATCCGGGACGAAATCGCCGGCGGCGCCCTGGCCCTGGTGCGGGCGCAGCTCATCCTGCTGGCCGTCACCGCGGCCGCGGGCGTGGCCGGACTGTCCGCCGCCGGGGTGCCCTACGCGTGGGCGCTGGGCCTGGCCGCGGGCGTGCTGGACCTGGCACCGGCCGTCGGTCCGGGCGCGGTGTTCGGGCCCGTGGCGCTGGCGTACGCGCTGGCTGGCCGGCCCGGCGTCGCACTGGGCGTGTGCGCCTTGTGGCTGGCTCTGGTGCTGGTGCGCCAACTGCTGGAGCCCCACGTTTTGGGCGCGCACACCGGCCTGCATCCGGTCACGGTGCTGGCCGCCGTGTACGTGGGCGTGAAGGCCGCGGGCGCCGCGGGATTTTTCATCGGCCCGCTGGCCCTGGTGGTCGTGCGGGCCCTTCTGGCGGCCACGCTGCCGGCGGGCGGGACGGGGCCGAAAGCGGACGGACCGCGCCCCGCCTGAGCTGCGCCGGCGGCCCGGCTTGGACTCGCCCGAATCGGCTGTGGTATAATACGGTGAGCAACACGGAGGTGGCGCGTTGAAACCGAAACACGTCGCAATCGTTGGCGCAACGGGCTCCATCGGACGCCAGA
>QGSR01000334.1 GCA_003387805.1 Bacillota bacterium
CTTCGCGGGTGCGCGATTTGTTTGAGACGGCCAAGAAGAACGCGCCGTGCATC
This sequence comes from Bacillota bacterium, assembly GCA_003387805.1. Lineage (GTDB taxonomy): Bacteria > Bacillota > Limnochordia > Limnochordales > ZCTH02-B6 > CALJUZ01. The sequence continues at coordinate 54 of QGSR01000334.1, forward strand.
GTGTTCATCGACGAGCTGGACGCGGTGGGCCGGCAGCGCGGCGCGGGGCTCGGCGGGGGCCACGACGAGCGGGAGCAAACGTTGAACCAGCTGCTGGTGGAGATGGACGGCTTCGAGTCCACTACCGGCGTCATCGTCATGGCCGCGACGAACCGGCCGGACGTGCTGGACCCGGCGCTGCTGCGGCCGGGGCGGTTTGACCGCAAGATCGTGGTCGATCGCCCGGACGTCAAGGGCCGCGAAGCCATCTTGCGGGTGCACGCCCGCAACAAGCCGCTGGCCGCGGACGTGTCGCTGGAGGTGCTGGCCCGGCGCACGCCTGGCTTCTCCGGCGCCGACCTGGAGAGCGTCATGAACGAAGGCGCCATCCTGGCGGCTCGGCGGGGCCGCAAGGAAATCACGATGGCGGATCTGGAGGAAGCCATCGACCGGGTGATGATGGGTCCGGCGCGCAAAGGCCGCATCCTGACCGAACGCGTCAAGGAAGTGTACGCCTACCACGAGGCGGGGCACGCCATCGTGGCGCACTACTTGCCCCACGCCATGCCGGTGCACAAGGTGACCATCGTGGGACGGGGCATGGCCGGCGGCTACACCCAGTTCCTGCCCGATGAGGACCGCGGGTACCTGCTGACCCGCTCCGAGCTCCTGGACGAGCTGGCCACGGCGCTGGGCGGCCGCGCGGCCGAGGAGATCAAGTTCAACGAGGTCAGCACCGGCGCCAAGGGCGACTTGGAGCAGGTGACGAACCTGGCCCGCAAGATGGTCATGGAGTGGGGCATGAGCGACCGGCTGGGCCCGCAGGCTTTCGGGCACCCGATCGAGGAGAACATCTTCCTGGGCCGCGACATCGTTCGCGACCGCAACTACAGCGAGGAAGTCGCGGCGGCTATCGACGCCGAGGTGCGGCGGTTCATCGAGGAGGCCCACCAGCGGGCGCGCGAGATTCTGGAGCGGCACTGGGACAAGGTGGTGGCCGTCGCCGAGGCGCTGAAGGAGCGCGAGACGTTGACGCGGCGTGAGTTCCTGGAGGTCATCGGCGAAACCGAGCTGGCCGAGAAGGAGGCCGCGGAAGAGGCGCGCATCGCTGCGGAGCGGGTCAAGGCCGAGGAGGCGGCGCGGGCTGCGGCGGCGGTGGAGACCGTGGGCGTGGGCCTGCAGGAGGCCGAACAGGAGCGGCCGGGCCTGCTGGAGAAAGGCAAGCAGCCGAAGCCGGCCATCGGCATCGAATAAGGCACAGGAGCGAATTGCGAGCCGACCGGCGACGTTGGCGATGGGAGCCAGGGATTCCTGGCTCCGCTCGTCTTTGGCCGCCGGCGCGGCGTTTCGCCGCCGCAGGGAGGTAGCATGGCGTGGCCGACCGGATTCGCCTGGCCAACATGGTCTTCTACGCTTATCACGGCGCGTTTGACGCCGAGCGGCAGCTGGGGCAGCGCTTCGAGGTGGACGTGGACCTGTACACCGATTTGCGCGGGCCGGGGCAAAGCGACCAGCTGGCCGACGCGCTCAATTACGTCGACGTGTACAACCTTGTAAAGAACGTAGTCACGGGTCAGCCGTACAACTTGCTGGAAGCGCTGGCCGAGCGGATCGCGGCCGCGCTGCTGGCGGCCTTCGAGGTCGATGAGGTGACGGTGCGGGTGCGCAAGCCGGGAGCGCCCGTGGGCGGGCTGCTGGACTACGCGGAAGTGGAAATTACGCGCGCGAAGCCGCGGCCGGCGTAAGGCCGCCTGGGCCACCGGACCGGCGCGGCGCAAAGAGGGAGGCGGCGCCGCACGTGGGCGGAGGCGGCGTCTTGGGGCAGCGCATCATTCGCCTGGAGGAAACGGGTTCGACCAACGACGACGCGAAGCGCCTGGCGCGGGAAGGCGCGCCGGAAGGCACCGTCATCGTCGCGGAGCGGCAGACGGCGGGCCGCGGCCGGCACGGGCGCCGGTGGTTCGCCCCGCCGGGCACGGCGTTGACGTTTTCCGTAATCTTGCGGCCGCCCGTCGCTTTCGGCCAGGCGCCACTTTTGGCCTTTCTTGCGGCCGCGGCGGTGCGGGAGGCGGCGGAAGCGGCGCTGGCGGAAAGCACGCCGGGGGCGGCGGAAAACGAACACGGCCAGGGGCGCCGCTGGGCAGAACCGGGGCTGGGGGAATGGCCCAACGACGTCGTGGTCGGCGGGCGGAAGCTGTGCGGCGTGCTGGTCGAGACGAGCGCGGCGGAGACGGCCGCCGGGCCGGCGCGGCTGCCGTGGTGCGTGGTGGGCGTGGGCGTCAACGTCAACCAGCGGGAGGAGGACTTTCCGGCGCCGCTGCGCGGGCAGGCCACGTCGCTGCGCTGCCTGGCGGGGCGGGAGTTTGACCGGGAGCGGCTGCTGCGGCCCATCCTTGGCGGGGTGGAACGCCGCCACCAGGGCACTGCCGCGCGCGGCCTCCTGGGACTCCTGGCAGGAACGGGCCGCGGGGCGGCCCACGTGGGGCGGCCGGGGACAAGACGTGCGACGG
>QGSR01000335.1 GCA_003387805.1 Bacillota bacterium
GGTGTGGGCCGGGGGGGGGCCGCGCCGCTGCGTTTCCGGGGGCGGGTCCTCCTCGGGCCCCGCCCCGGGGCCACAGGCGGGTCCCCGGCCATCGACTTGGGGCCCGTCGTCGGTATCTTGGCGGCGCAGTACCACAACACGTACCGCCTATTCGTCGGTATGGCGCGCCGGCGGGGGGTGCTCGCGTATCTATTTGCACCTGCCGATGTCGTTTGGGACGAACGGGTTGTGCTCGGAAGGTCTCTCCACCGGGGCGGGTGGGTGCGCCGTCCCTTCCCTTTTCCCCAGGTCGTCTTTGACCGGTCCATCGGCATCGGGTCGACGGAAACGATCGCTGGGTTTCTGGAGCAGTTGAGGGCCCACGGCTGCACCGTCTTCAACGGCGATCTCGGCGACAAGTGGCGCATGTACCAGCACCTGGCCTCGTACCCGCAACTCCGCAGACATCTGCCGGAGACGGTCCTCTTGGAATCGTGGGACACGGTGCGGGCGATGCTGTCCCGTTGGGGCGTTGTCTACTTGAAACCGGCCGCGGGCTTTATGGGCCTTGGCGTCCTGCGGGTGGCGGCCGCGGGGCCCGGGGTCGTGCGGATCGCGTCCAGCGCCAACTTTGGCGCACGGGTCGTGCCGGAAGCGGCCCTGGCCGGGCAGTTGGGGCAGTGGCAGGCGTACGGCAAGTGGATGGTCCAGCAAGGACTGGACCTCGTAAGGGTGGGCGGGCGCGTCTGCGACGTGCGGGTGCTGGCGCTGAAAGACGGACGGGCCCGCTGGCGCGTCGCGGGCATGACCGTCCGCCGGGCCCGCCCCGGATCGGTCGTCTCCAACCTGCACCAGGGAGGAACCGTACTGCCCTTTCAGGCCTTCGCGTGCCGCGTGCCCCGCCGGCGGGGTGCCGCGCCGCTTGGGGTGGAGCTCCGGCGGCTGGTGAAGCGCATTCTGCCCGCCGTTGATGCCATCGCACCCCGGGCGGGCGACGTGGGCGTGGACATCGGCGTGGACCGGGACGGGCGCCTCTGGATCATTGAGGTCAACACGAAACCCGGTCGCTCTGGCCGGTTGGCCAATCCGGCCGTGTACAGCCTTCCCATGGAGTACGCCAGGTACCTGGCGGGCTTCGGCCCCGCGTCGCCTGCGCGCGGGGTCCCGCCGCGGCCCGGGACGGAGGGCTCGGGCAAGGAATCAACTGCCCTTGAGCGAATCCCTGAAGTATGAAAACGCTCTTGCTCTTTGACCTGGACGGGACCCTGGTGCTGGGTGAAGGAGCCGGCCGCCGCGCCCTTGTGCGGGCGTTCGCGCTCCTTTACGGGACCACCGACCAGTGGGAGTCCCTGGAGACGGCTGGCCGCACCGACACGGCCATTTTCGCGGACATGCTGCGGCGGATCGGACGGGACCCGGCCGAAGCCTGGAGCCCCGAGCTGTGGAACACTTATGTCGACTGCCTCGTGGATGAGGTGCGCAAGCGGCCGGGCCGCCTGGCCCCGGGCGTCCGGGAGCTCCTGGCCCATTGCTCGCCGGAAAACGGGCTGTACGCGGCGCTGGGCACCGGCAACCTCGAGCGGGGCGCCCGGGTGAAACTGGCACCCCACGACATCAACGACTTGCTGCCCGTGGGCGGCTTCGGGAGCGACGCCACGAATCGGGCGGAGCTTGTGCGGGTCGGTGTGCAGCGGGCTCGGGACCATTACGGGACTGACTTTGATCGGGTTGTGGTGATCGGCGACACGCCGCGGGATGCGGACTGCGCCAGGGCCAACGGCTACGCTTGCCTGCTGGTCGCGACGGGCCCGTTTGACGCTTCCGCCCTGGCCCGCTGCGGGGCCGATGCGGTGCGGGAGGACTTGTCCGACACCGGAGCGGTGCTGGACACCATCGCGCGCTTGCCGTACTTGGCTTGAGCCGCGCCCGGCGCGCGGCCGCCGGCGCCAGACCCGCCGCGCAACGGGGGGGCAGCACTGTGAGCAACCACTTTGGCACGGCCGGGAGCAACGGGCGCTTCCGGCTGGTCGCCTTGGACATTGATGACACGCTGCTGGGGCCGGACAAGCAGTTGTCCCCCAGGGATGTGGCGGCGGTGCGCCGCTGCCGGGAGGCGGGGATCGAGGTCATCTTGGCCACCGGTCGGACGCGGCAGACGGCTTTGCCGGTGGCGCGAGCCATCGCCGACGACCTTCCCATGATTTGCACGACCGGCGGTGTCACGTACGACGGAGCCGGGCGTGTCCTGCGCCGGCTGCCGGTGCCGCTGGCCGTGGCCCAGTTCATACTGGGGGAGATGCGGGCGGCCGGGGTCCGGGCCCGGGTCGACGCCGGCGATGTCATTTACTACACCAAAGACCCCAGCGACAACGCCTATGTGCTGCCGGGCGTCGTGGACCCAGACCTGGCCGACCGGCTCGCGGCGCCACCCGACCAGATCATCATCTGGGGCGAGGCGGAATGCCGGTGGGTCATCCGGCATTGCAGCTACCTGGATGGCGCCGTCCAGCTGTTGGTACTGCCCAGTTACGACGACCCCCAGGTCATCCACATCC
>QGSR01000336.1 GCA_003387805.1 Bacillota bacterium
ACGACGAGACCGGCGTTGATGACGGCGCCGAGCGAGCGGCCGAAAATGGAGAAGGCGAACTCGAACACGTTTTGCCCTTCGAAACGCTTGGCCAGCCACCACGCGATGAGGGCGAGGACGAGGCCGGTCGGTCCCGAGGTGGGTCAAAGGCATGGCGGCTGATGTTCGCCCCTCTTCTCTCTCCTCAAGTGGCGTCTTTCGTGTCGCGCCGCTCGGACCAGGTCTTTCGCCGGGCTTCGCACCGCGGGCGCCGGCTGCAAAACCGGCCCGCTGGCGCAACGCCTGTCCGCCGTCGCAAATCCTGCCGGCGGGTGAGGCGCCAGTGCGCCGGCGCCAAGCCGGCGTGCGTCGCCGGCCCGGGCGTCGACGTCTGCAGTATTGGTCTAACTTCCTCTTTCTATGCGGAGAGACGTATAGACAACTTTGATGAGGATCGATAAACTATAGTGCGGACTAATGTCGTACAACATAAGAAAACGTAAGGCCGCGCGGTGCGGGCCGCGCAGGGGGAGGACTAGGGTCATGTGGGTTGTGTCGCTTCTGTCCTTCGTCATCGGTGTCGCGTTCACGTACGTGATGATGAAGCAGTACGCGGAGCGGCGCCGGCCGTACCAGCTGTTTTGGTCCGTCAGCCTCGCCATGTTCGCCGTCGCCACGTTTGCTGAGTTTTGGGGCGCCGCCTTCGGCTGGTCGGTGCCGGTTTACAAGACGTTCTACTTCGCCGGCGTCGCCTTGCCCGGATTTTTCGGCGTCGGCACCGTTTACTTGATGACGAGGGACAAGCCTCTCATCGGCCACGTCTACGCCGGCCTAACGGTGCTGATCGCGGTTCTGTTCCTTCTGAAGGTGGGCGGGGCCGAGCTGATGGTGAGCGCGGCCGAACTCGCGGACCAGGGCATCGCGCCGAACCACTCCGAGATCATGCCCGCGACGGCGCGGCGGCCTTACAGCGTGCTGCTGTCGGCCGTGGGCGGCGTGGTCCTCATCGCGGGCGCGCTGTACTCGTGGCTGCGCTTCAAGCTTGACTACAACCGTCTCATCGCGCTGGGCGGCCTCTTCTTCGTCTTCGGCGGGATGCTGGCCAGCCGCCTCAGCATCAACGAAGTCTTGCCGTTCACGAATCTGCTGGGCATCGTGTTGATCTTCCTGGGCGTGCAGCAGGCGGCCAAGGCGCGGCGGCCGCAGACGCAGTCCACGTCGGCGGCGGGCTGAACGCACCTGCGGCCGGCGGCGCCGGAGCCGATTCGTTTGGTTTCGGTTAGACGAGGATTTCCGGCGCACATGCACGTGCCCGCGCCCGGCTCGATGCGGGGGCGGGCACTTCCTTTTCGCTTCGCCGCGCAGGACCCGCCGGCGGGAGCGGTGGCGGACCTTGCTCCCGCCGAGGGCAAGCCGCCCGGACCCGGCTGCAGCCGAACGTCAGTCCGGCATCGCTTCCCGCAGCCGCCGCTCCGCCAGCTCGCAGTATTCCGGGTCAATGTCGTAGCCGACGTACCGGCGGCCGTTGAGCGCCGCCGCGATGCAGGTGGTGCCGGAGCCGTTGAACGGATCCAGCACCACGTCGCCGACGTAGCTGTACAGGCGCACGACCCGCGCGGCCAGCTCCACCGGAAAGGGCGCCGGGTGCCCGACGCGGCGGGCCGACTCGGGCGGAATCTGCCACACGGAGAGCGTCGCTTCGAGAAACTCGTCGCGGCCGATGTCGCTTTCGCCTTGGTCCGGCCGGCTGAAGCTCTCTTTGGCGAAGACGAGCAAATACTCGTGGACGTCCCGCAGCCGGGGCGCTTTGGCCGACATCCAGCTGCCCCAGGCGCAGCTGGCGCTCATCCCCTTGCCTTTTTGCCAGATGATTTCCCCGGCCGGCAAGAAGCCGACGGCCATGTGGCGGGCGTAAAAGTAGGCGTGCAGCGGAATGTAGGGCTTGCGGCCCAGGTTGGCGATGTTGACGACGTAGCGGCCGCCGGGCCGCAGCACCCGGTACACCTCGGCCGCCACCCGGGTGATGAGGTCCAGGTAGTCGTCCAGCGGCATGTCGTCGTCGTAGTCTTTGCCCACGTTGTACGGCGGTGACGTGAACGCCAGCGCCACCGACCCGTCGGGGACGTGCCGCATGTCCTCCGACGTGTGGCAATAGATGCGGTCGGCCCACTCGTCCAGCGGCCTGGGCGGGACGGACGACCGGCCGCCGGCGACGCCGTTCGCCGGGTGGTGCTGTATGCCGTTGCTAAACGAAGCGTATAGATTCCGTCCGTAAAACGACGACGAGTCGTGCGCCTCGCGCCTGGACGTTCCGAACGACGAAGTGCGGGTCCGGCCGCGAGGGGTGTTGCCCCGCCGGTTGGCGCCCAAGTCGCTCACCTCACAGCAACCTATACGGCGCTGAGATTCTTTACACCTTGTTGGAATGTCACAAGGAGGCTGGCGTTCGGGGCTGCGGGCCCGCCGGCCGCGTCGCTGGCGCGTCGGCTCGGGCGTCGCCCGCGTCGCGAGAAGCGCAGCTCGCGACGGTCGTGCCGCAGGTCCGCGTGGGC
>QGSR01000065.1 GCA_003387805.1 Bacillota bacterium
GGGGGGCCGGGGGGGCGGGCAGGGCGACGGGGGGCGGCGGGCGGTGGCGCGGCAGGCGGCCCGGACCGAGCTGGGCGCCCGCCGGCGCGACGAGGAGGCCGCGCGGGCGCAGCTGCAGGAGGTCCAGGCCCACCGCCGGGCTTTGGCGCGGCTGGAGGAGACGTACGCGGGCTATCACCCGGCGGTCAAAGCCGTGCTGGGCGCGGCCGCGGAGCTGGGAGGGGTCCGGGGCACCGTCGCTCAGCTGCTGGACGTCCCCGCCCGCCTGGGCGCCGCGGTGCAGGCCGCGCTGGGCGGCGCGGCGCAATACATCGTCGTGGACAACGAGGGGGCCGTGCTGCGGGCCATCGAGTACTTGCGCCGGCGCCGCGCCGGGCGGGCCACGTTTCTCGCTCTGGACACGGTGCGGCCCCGCCGGTGGCCGTCCAGCGAGTTGGCCGCGCTGAAAGCGCCCGGCGCCGTGGGCGTCGCGTCGGAACTGGTGGACACGGACCCCGAAGTGCGGCCCGTTATCGACTATTTGCTGGGCCGCATTCTGGTGGTGGAGACGCTGCCGGAGGCCCAGGCCATCGCGCGCACGCTGCCGTCGGGCCTGCGGCTGGTGACATTGGCCGGGGACCTGCTGGTGCCGGGCGGGCCCGTGACGGGCGGCTCCGCGCCTTCGGCCGGCGGCGACGGCCTGCTGTCCCGGCGGCGGGAGCAGCGGGAACTGGCGGCCCGGGAAGAGCGGGCCGCGGCCGAGCTGGCCCGCCGGGCCGACGCGGTCCGGGCCGCGCTGGAGCGGGTAAAGGCGCTGGAGCAGACGGCCGCCTCCAGCCAGGACGACGTCCGGGCGGACACGCTCCTGGCCGCGGAGCGGCGCCAGCGCGTCGTGCGGCTGGAGGCCGAGGTGGAGCGGCTGCAGGGCCAGCGGGACGCGGCCGGCGCCCGGCTGGAGGAGCTGGAGCGCCAGGCGGAGACGGACGAGTCGCGGGCCGCGGCCCTCCGGGACGAGCTGCAGCGGCTGGAGGAGCGCCGGCGGCAGCTGGAGGCCGCGGTCCGGCGGCTGGAGGAAGCGGGCCGGCGGGACGAAGCCGCCCGCCGGGAGCTGGTGGAGGCGGTGGCCGGGGTCCGGGCGCAGCTGGCCGCGAAGGAGGAGGCCATCGCCGCCGCGGTCCGGGAGCTGGAGCGCTGGCGCCGGGCGGGCGCGGACGCGGCCGAGCGGCGGCGCGCCCTCGCCGACGCTTTGCAGCGGCTGGAGGCGGAGCGGCGGGAGCTGGAGGACCAGCTGGGGCGGCTGCGGGCCGCGGCGCCGGCGCAGGAAGCCGCCGCCGAGCAGGCCAAAGAGCGGCTCGAACATCTGCGGGCGGCCCTGGCCGAAGCCGAGGTGCGGGGCCGGCAGGCCGCGGCGGAGGCCGCGGAGGCCGCCCGCCGGGTGGACGAGCTGAAGGAGCGGGTGTGGGCCGCGGAAGCCGCGGCGGCCCGGCACGCGTCGGCCTTGGACGGCGCCGCGCAAAGGCTGCTGGAGCTGGACTTGCGGCCCGAGCAGGCCGAAGACATCGCGCGGCAGGCCCGGGCCTCCATGCGCACCATTCGCGAGCTGGAGGAGGAGCTGGCCGCTTTGGGCGCCGTCAACCTGGGCGCCGAGCAGGAGCTGGCCGAGCTGACCGAGCGCCTGGGCTTCCTCGAGGAGCAGCGGCAGGATCTGGAGCGGGCCGCGGAAGATCTGGAACAGGCCATCCGGCGGCTGGATCGGGTCTCGCAGCAGCGATTCGACGAGACCTTCGCCCGGGTGGCCCAGCGGTTCGACGAGACGTTCCGCCGTCTTTTCGGCGGCGGGCGGGCCGAGCTGACGCTGCTGGACGACGGCGGCGTGGACGTGCACGTGCAGCTGCCCGGCAAGCGGTCCCGCCATCTTTTGGCCCTCTCGGGCGGCGAGCGGGCGCTGACGGCCATCGCGCTCATGTTCGCGCTGCTGAAAGTGCACCCGAGCCCGTTCTACGTGCTGGACGAGGTGGACTCGGCCCTGGACGAGGCCAACCTGGGGCGCTTTCAGGCGCTGCTGCGGGAGGCCGCGCAAGATTCCCAGTTTATCGTCATCACCCACCGCGCGACGACGATGGAGGTGGCCGACACGCTGTACGGCGTGACGTCGGCCCAGGCCGGCGTGTCCACCGTCGTGTCCCTGAACCTGCAGGAAGCGGTGGCGAGCATCAGCTAGACCGAGAAGGAGACGACGACGTGGCGAAGCAAGGTGGTTGGCTGCAAAGGCTGCGCGAAGGCCTGAGCCGCACCCGCACGGGGCTCAAGGAGCGGGTGGACGAGCTTTTGGGCGGCCGGGGCGGCCGCATCGACGAGTCGGTGTACGAAGGCTTGGAGGAAGCCCTCATTTTGGCCGACACGGGCGGCGGCCACCATGCGCATCATCGACGGCCTGCGCGAGCGGGTCAAGGAAGAGAAGCCCGCGGACGAGGAAGCGGTCAAGCGGCTGCTCCGGGAGGAAATCGCCGCGCTGCTGCGGCCTGTCGCGAGCCCGCTGGCGCAAAACCGCGACGGCCTGACGGCCATGCTCATCGTGGGCGTCAACGGCGCGGGGAAAACGACGACCATCGGCAAGCTCGCCCACCGGTTCCGCAGCCAGGGCAAGAAAGTGATCATCGGCGCGGCGGACACCTTCCGCGCCGCGGCCATCGAGCAGCTGCAAGTGTGGGGCGACCGCACCGGCGCAACGGTTATCGCGCAGCAGGCGGGCGCGGACCCGGCCGCGGTGGCGTTTGACGCGGCCCAGGCCGCGCAGGCCCGGGGCGCGGACGTCCTCATGGTGGACACGGCGGGGCGCCTGCAGACCCGCTCCAACCTGATGGAGGAGCTCAGCAAAGTGCACCGGGTGCTGGTGAACCAGCTGGGGCGGCCGCTGGACGAAGTGCTGCTGGTCCTGGACGCGACGACGGGCCAGAACGGGCTTTCCCAGGCGCGGCTGTTCCGCGAGGCGGTGCCCGTCAGCGGCATCGCGCTGACCAAGCTGGACGGCACCGCCAAAGGCGGCGTTATCGTCGCCATCGCGGAAGAGCTGAAAGTGCCCGTCAAGCTGGTGGGGGTGGGCGAGCAGGTGGACGATCTTCAAGATTTTGACCCGGAGGCGTTCGCCGAGGCGCTGCTGGCTTGACACGGCCGCGGTTCTTTGGATATACTGACACCTGTAAAGTTTCAAGGCTTAACAGAGGTGCTTTTACGCAAGGTGTCCACGTCCAAGAAGGTCCGCATGAACCTTCTCTACGACTTCTATGGCCAGCTGCTGACCAAGAAGCAGCGCACGTTTTTCGACCTGTACTACCAGGCCGACTTGTCCCTGGGCGAGATAGCGGCCCAGCACGACGTGACCCGCCAGGCGGTGTACGACATTTTGAAGCGGTCCGAGCGCGCCCTGGAGGAGTTCGAGGCCAAGCTGAACCTGGTGGACAAGTATTTGCGCGGCCAAAAGGTCATCCGGCAGGTCACGAAGGACCTGGAGGAGCTGGCCGACGACATCGCGTCCATGGTGAGCGCGGACCGGGCCGAGGACGTGGCCGGCCGCATTCGCCGCATCGGGGACATGGTGCAGTCTTTGGCCGACGGCGAACACGGAGCGTAGAGGCTTCCCGTGGCCGCGGCTTGGCGGGCGCGGCGCTACGACGCATCTGAGGCGGTGTCGCTTTGTTCAGCAACCTGGCTGAAAAACTGCAGACGGCTCTCGGCAAGCTGAGGGGCCGGGGCAAGCTCTCGGAAAAGGACGTGGACGAGGCGCTGCGGGAAGTGCGCCTGGCCTTGCTGGAGGCCGACGTCAACTTCCGCGTCGTCAAAGACTTCGTTGCCCGCGTCAAAGAGCGCGCGGTGGGCGAGGAAGTCATGCAGAGCCTGACGCCCGGCCAGCAAGTGATCAAGATTGTGCACGAAGAGCTGACCGAGCTGATGGGCGGCAGCCACGCCCGGCTGCAGCTGACCGGCCGCACGCCCCACGTCATCATGATGGTGGGGCTGCAGGGCGCGGGCAAGACCACCTCCGCCGGCAAGCTGGCGGGCCTTTTGCGCCGGCAGGGCCACCGTCCCCTTTTGGTGGCCGCGGACGTGTACCGCCCCGCGGCCGTCAAGCAGCTGCAAGTGCTGGGCGAGCAGCTGAACGTGCCCGTCTTCTCGCTGGGCGACAAGCACGATCCGGTGGACATCGCCGGCGCGGCCGTCTCCCACGCGCGCGCGTACGGCAACGACATCGTCATCATCGACACCGCTGGCCGCCTGCACATCGATGACGAGCTCATGGAGGAGCTGGAGCGCATCGCGGCCGACGTGGAGCCGAAGGAGACGCTGCTCGTGCTGGACGCGATGACGGGGCAGGAAGCCGTCAACGTGGCCGAGCGCTTCAACGAGCGCCTGGAGCTCACCGGCTTCATCATGACGAAAATGGACGGCGACGCCCGGGGCGGCGCGGCCCTGTCGGTGAAAGCCGTCGTGGGCAAGCCCATCAAGTTCGTCGGCGTCGGCGAAAAGCTGGACGCGCTGGAGCCTTTCCACCCCGAGCGCATGTCCTCCCGCATCCTGGGCATGGGCGACGTGCTGACGCTCATCGAGAAGGCCCAGGCCGCGGTGGATCAGGAAGCCGCGCGCAAAATGGCGGAGAAGCTGCGCACGGCCGACTTTACTTTCGACGATTTTCTCGAGCAGATGCAGCAGGTGCGCAAGATGGGCCCGCTGGATCAGCTGCTGGGCATGATTCCGGGGCTTTCCGGCGCCGGTCAGCTGAAGGGGCTGCAGGTGGACGAGAAAGAGCTGGTCAAGATGGAGGCCATCATCCGGTCCATGACGCCCGAGGAGCGGGCCAACCCGTCCATCATCAAGGGCAGCCGCCGCCGGCGCATCGCCCGCGGCAGCGGCACCAAAGTGCAAGACGTCAACCGTCTGCTCAAACAGTTCGAGCAGACGAAAACATTGTTCAAACAGCTGGGCGGCAAGGGCGGCCGCAGGGCCAGAGGCATGTTCGCCCGGCTGTTCCAGAGCTGAGTTTGGCGCGAGCCGAGCAGGAAACGGAGGTGACGACATGGCGGTTCGCATTCGTCTGAAGCGGATGGGCGCCAAAAAGCGGCCCTTCTACCGGCTGGTGGTGGCCGACTCCCGCGCCGCGCGCGACGGCCGGTTCATCGATCAGCTGGGCTGGTACAACCCCATCGCCGAGCCCGCGGAGTTTTCCGTGGACGAGGAGAAGGCGCTGGAATGGCTGCGCAAGGGCGCTCAGCCGTCCGACACGGCCCGGGACCTGCTCCGCAAGGCGGGCGTGTGGGAGAAGTTCAAGCCGGCGCAGTGACGGGGGGAGCGGCCCGTGAAGGAGCTTTTGGAGTACGTGGCCCGGCATCTGGTGGAGAAGCCGGAAGCCGTCGAGGTGCATGAAGTCATCGGCGAGCGGTCGGTGGTGCTGGAACTGCACGTGGACGAGGACGACCTGGGCCGTGTCATCGGCCGCAAAGGCCGGGTGGCCAAGGCGCTGCGCACGCTGATCAAGGCGGGCGCCGTGCGGGACGGCCGCCTCGTGCACGTGGAGATCGTCGACTGAGCGCTGGAAGGGTTTATGGACGATTTTGTTTCCATCGGCGAAGTGACCGCGCCCCACGGCGTGCGGGGGGAAGTGCGGGTCTGGCCGCGCACCGATTTCCCGGAGCGCTTCCAGCGTCTTGAGCGGGTGTTCGTGCGGCGGCCCGGCCGCGTGCCGCAGGAGCTGGCCGTGGAGCGGGCGAGGTTTCATAAGGGCTTCGTCATCGTGAAACTGGAGGGCGTGGACACACGGGACGACGCGGAAACGCTGCGCGGGGCGCTGCTGCAAGTGCCCGGCGACCAAGTGGTGCCGCTGCCCGAAGACCACTACTACGTCTTCCAGATCGTGGGGCTTGAGGTCGTGGACGAAGACGGGCGGGAGCTGGGCGTGGTGAAGGAAGTGCTGTTCACCGGCGCCAACGACGTCTACGTCGTGGAGAGGGCGGACGGCTCGGAGCTGCTGCTGCCGGCCGTCAAAGACGTGGTGCTCCGCGTCGACGTCGACGCGGGCCGCATGGTGGTCCGGCTGTTGCCGGGGCTGGAGTGACGGCATGCGCATCGACGTGTTGACGCTGTTTCCGGAAATGTTCACGGGCCCTCTGGACCACAGCATCGTGGGCCGCGCCCGGGAGCGGGGCATCCTCGACGTCCGCTTGACGAACATCCGGGACTTCGCCACGGACAAGCACCGCCAGGTGGACGACGCCCCCTACGGGGGCGGGCCCGGCATGGTGATGAAGCCCGAGCCCGTTTTCGCCGCGGTGGAGGCGGTCATCGCCCGGGCCCGGCAGGAAGGCGCGGCGGAACCTCCGCACGTCATCCTCCTGGACCCGCAGGGGTCCGTCTTCAGCCAGGCGCGGGCGTGGGAGCTGGCCGAAAAGGAACATCTCGTCCTGATTTGCGGGCATTACGAAGGCGTGGACGAGCGGGTGCGGACCCTCGCGGACGAAGAGCTGTCCATCGGCGACTTCGTCCTGACCGGCGGCGAGCTGCCGGCCATGGTGGTCATCGACGCGGTGTGCCGGCTGCTGCCGGGCGCCATCGGCGAGGCCGAATCGGCGCGGCAGGAGTCGTTTGAAGGCTTCGTGCTCGACCACCCGCACTACACCCGTCCCGCGGAGTTTCGCGGCATGGCGGTGCCCGAAGTGCTTCTGGGCGGCCACCATGAAGAGATACGCCGCTGGCGGCGCAAAGAGGCGCTGCGGCGGACGATGCAAAGGCGGCCGGACCTGCTGGCCAAAGCGCCCTTGTCCGAGGAGGACCTGCGCTTCCTGGAGGAGCTGCGGGCCGAGGCCGAGGGCGGCGAGCCGTGATTGTTGTCGGACGGCGGACCCCGTGATAAAATAGCGTGGTCCACAAGGATCAGCCGAGGAGCAAGTGGCTGCGAGGAGTGAAACGCAATGGACATTATCCGGTCCATCGAGCAGGAGCAGATTCGCACGGACCGGCCGGACTTCGGGCCGGGCGACACCGTCCGCGTCCACGTGAAAGTGGTGGAGGCGGACCGGGAGCGCATCCAGGTGTTTGAAGGCGTCGTCCTGCGCCGCAAAGGCGGCGGCCTGCAGGAGACGTTCACCGTGCGCAAGCTGTCCGGCGGCGTGGGTGTGGAGCGCGTCTTCCCGCTGCATTCGCCGCGCGTGGACAAGATCGAAGTGGTGCGGCGGGGCCGGGTGCGCCGCGCGAAGCTTTACTATCTGCGTGATCGGGTCGGCCGGGCGGCCCGGGTGCGCGAGCGCCGCTCCTGAAAAGGTGCGGCGCTCTTTCCTGTGAGGGCGGGCGGAGACGGGCGATGAAGGCGGAACTGCGCGAGTACATCGAGGCCTTGCTGGTGGCCGTGGTGCTGGCGGGGCTGATCATCGTCTTCGTGGCGCAGTCGTTCCTGGTCCACGGCAGCTCCATGGAGCCTACGCTGACCGAAGGGCAACGGCTCCTGGTGGACAAACTCACCTACCGCATCCGGCCGCCCGAGCGGGGCGAAATTATCGTTTTTCACTATCCTTCGGACCCCAAGCGCAAGTTCATCAAGCGCGTCGTCGGCCTGCCCGGCGACGTGGTGGAAATCTACGGACATCGGCTCATCTTGAACGGGCGGCCCGTCCACGAGCCCTACATCAAGGGGCCGATCTTCGACGCCTTCGGGCCGGTGACGGTGCCTGAAGGCCACGTCTTCGTCCTGGGCGACAACCGCAACAACTCCGACGACAGCCGCTATCCCGACGTGGGCCCGGTGCCCATGGATCTTATCGTCGGCGTGGCGCGGCTGGTCTACTGGCCGCCGGCCAACATGGGAGTGGTGCGGGTGCCGCCCGTCCTGGCGTCGTTCGATGACTGAGGCGCGGCCCGGGAACGGCGGCCGGGAGGCGGGCACGGTCGAAGTGCAGTGGTTCCCGGGGCACATGGCCAAAGCCCGGCGCGAGCTGGCGCAGCGGCTGAAACTGGTGCACGTGGTGCTGGAGATCATCGACGCGCGCATTCCCGAGACGTCGCGGCATCCTCGCCTTTTGGCCGCGGAGCGGCCGCTGCCCCGGGTGCTTCTGCTCTCCAAAGCCGACCTGGCCGACGAAGCCATGACCAAAGCCTGGCTGGAATACTTTCGCTCCCTCGGCCAGTCCGCCGCGGCCGCGGACCTGCGCGGCGGCGCGTGGGTGCGGCGCGCCCGGGCTCTGCTGCGGGCGGCCGCCCGGGATGCGGGACGCCGGCGCGGCGCGACGCGGGTGCTGGTGGCCGGCCTGCCCAACGTGGGCAAGTCGACGGCCATCAACAGCCTGGCCGGGCGCGCGAAGGCGGCCACGGGCGCCACGGCCGGCGTGACCCGGGGCCTGCAGTGGCTGTCGGGCGGGCCGGGGCTCGAGCTGCTGGACAGCCCGGGCGTCTTGTGGCCCGAGAGAACCACCGGCGCCGCGGCGGTGCTCCTGGCCGCCACGGGCGCCGTGCCGGAGACGGCGTATGATCCGGTGGAAGCGGCCGACGCGTTCTTGCGGCTGCTGCTGCAGCGGTTCCCCGGCGCCGTGGCCGCCCGCTACGGTCCGGAGGCCGCGGCGGACCCGGAAAGCCCCCTGCGGGCCGTGGCCCGGCGGCGGGGCGCGCTGCTGCCCGGCGGCGAGCCCGACCTGGAGCGGGCCGCGGCCCTGGTCTTGGCCGACTTTCGCAGCGGCCGCCTCGGTCGCCTGACGCTGGAAAGCCCGCCCCCGCGCGGCCCGGAGAAGGGCCGTCCGGCGGGCGGCCAGGAGGCGGACGGGGCCCGATGACGCGACGCGGCAGCGAAACCCGGATGGTGGCGGGCGTGGACGAGGCCGGCCGCGGGCCGGGGGCGGGGCCGGTGGTCGCGGCGGCGGTGGTGCTGGGCGCCTTCGTTCCCGACGGGCTGGCCGATTCGAAGCGGCTGTCCCCCA
>QGSR01000337.1 GCA_003387805.1 Bacillota bacterium
CGGCGGCCGCGCGGGCGCCGGCGGCGGGCGGGGGGGGGGGGGGGGCGGCCCCCCCCCCCCCCCGGGGGGGGGGGGGGCCCGCCGCCGCGGGGGGGGGGGGGGCCCCGGGGGGGGCCCCCTTCCCCCGCCCCCCCCCCCGCGGGGGCCAGGGACCGCCCCCGGCGTCGGGCGCGGCCCCGCCTGGCCCGTCAGCAGCAGGAGGCGGAGGCCGAGGCGGCGGTGCAGGCCCGGCTGTGGCGCTGGCTGGGCGTGTGCGTCGGCGGTCTGCTGGTCATCGCGCTGGCCTGACGGGAGGTGCGCCGGCGTTGGACATCACGATGATTTACCAGATTGCGGGTTTGGGCATCATCATCGCGATTTTGAACATCTTCTTGTCCCAGGCCGGCCGCCAGGAGCAGGCGCAGATGCTGAGCCTGGCCGGGGTCGTCATCGTGCTGCTCTGGCTCATTCAGCTCATCGCGCAGCTGTTCCGTGACGTGGAGACGGTCTTCCGCTGGTGGTGATTCCATGCCGGAACTGGCCCGCATCGTCGGCGCCGCGGTGGTGACCGCGGTGGTGCTGGTCGTGCTACGGGAGCGGTATCCCGCGGTGGCCGTGCAGCTGATGGCGGCCTTCGTCGCGGGCGTGCTGCTTCTGCTGGCGCCTTCCCTGGAACGCATTGTCAGCGCCTTCGCGGACCTGGGGAGGCGCGCGCAGGTGAATACGGCCTACGTGGACGCGGTGCTGCGCGTCATCGGCGTGGCGTACGTGGCCTCCTTCGGGGCCCAGGTTTGCCGCGACGCCAAGGAGGAGGCGCTGGGCGGGGTCATCGAGCTGGCGGGCAAAATCATCATCGCGCTGCTGGCGCTGCCGGTGCTGACGGGTATTTTGGACACGTTGCTGCGCATTCTGCCCTGAGCGGCGGACAGGGCCTTCGCCACGGCCGGGGCGAAACGGAGGCGAAGCCGGGTGCAGAGGAGGCGGAGGGGCATCGTCGTCGCGTCAGCGCTGCTGGTGGTGACGGCGGCCCTTTGGACGCCCGGGCCCGCGGCCGCAGTGCCGGTGAAAATGCCCGCAGCCGGCCCGGCGGACTCGCTGGATCCGCTGCAGGCGGCGGTGGACGAGCAAGTGCGCCACCTAGACCTGCGGCCGCTGGAGGAGATTTTGGCGGGGCTGGACGACGACGTCCGGGAACGGCTGCCTGCCCGCAGCGTCCGCGACGTCATCGTGGACCCGCAAGGCGGCCTGCGGCTGCACCCGGCGGAGCTGCTCCGGGAGCTGACGCGGTTTTTGCTGGCCGAGGTGCTGCTGCAGTCCCGCCTGCTGGGACAGCTCATCGTGCTGGCCGTCTTGTGCGCCTTGCTGCACAACGCGGCCGGCTCCTTTTCGCCGGCGGCCACGGAGTTCGGATTTCTGGTCGCGTACATGGTCATCATCTTCGTCGCGCTGCAAAGCTTCTCCGCGGCGGCGGAGGTGGGGCGGGGCGTCCTGGCCGACATGAGCGCCTTTATGCTGGCGCTGCTGCCCCTGCTGTCCACCATGCTGGCCGCGGTGGGCGCGGTCTCCAGCGCCGCCCTGTTTCATCCGCTGCTCCTGACGGTGGTGACGCTGGTGGCCAGCTTGATCGAACAAGTCGTGTTTCCGCTGCTGTTTTTCGCGGCGGTGCTCGGGGTGGTGGGCCGCGTCGCGGCCGGATTTCCCGTCTCTCGCATCGCCGATTTGCTCCGGCAGGCCGCGACGACGGCCCTGGGGCTGTTTTTGACGCTGTTTCTGGGCGTCATGGTTATCCGGGGCGCCATCGCGCCGGTGGCCGACGGCATCGCGCTGAGAACGACCAAATTTCTGGCCGGCTCGTTCATCCCGGTCATCGGCGGCATGATGGCCGACGCGATGGAGGTCGTCCTGGGCGGCTCGCTGCTCATCAAGAACGCCGTCGGCGCGTTCGGCATGGCGACGCTGCTGGTGCTGCTGGCTTTTCCGCTGATGAAGATCTTCGCCCTGGTCATCATCTACCGCGTCGCCACCGCCGTGGTGCAGCCCATCAGCGATCCCCGCCTGGTGGACGCGCTGGGCGCCATGGCCCAGACGCTGACGCTGCTCATGGCGGCGGTGGCCGCGGCGGCGCTGATGTTTTTCGTGGTCATTACCGTCGTCGTCGGCATCGGCAACTGGGCGGCGCTGGTCCGCTGACGCGGAAGGAGGGACTGCGGCGTGGGCTGGCTGGCGGGCTGGGTGCGGGATTTGGTGGTCGTCGTCTTTTTCGTCAGCGCCGCGTACATGCTCCTGCCGGAAAACCGGCTGCGGGATTACGTCCGCTTCATGGCGGGCTTGGTCGTCATCGGCGCGCTGCTGGCGCCGGCGCTGCAGCTGCTGCGCTGGGACCCGGGTGACGCGGACTGGTTCGGCGGTTTCCCGCAGGGCGCGGAGAACGTGGCGGCCGAGGGCGAGCTCCTGGCCCGGCGGGCGCTGGAGCGGGTGGCGGAGGAGGGCCGGCGGCGGGCCTACGAGCACGTGGCGGGCGTGGTGGAGCTAGCCTTGGGCGCGGCG
>QGSR01000338.1 GCA_003387805.1 Bacillota bacterium
GTTCGGTTCTAAGCGGCCGGGCCGGGGCCGCGCGGGAGGACGGGTGTCGATGGGGCATGGTTCATCGCCAACGTTTCGGCTCACTCAGGGTTCCCTTCCTTAAGAAGCGCCGCGGGCTCGCGCCCGCGCTGGCCGCCGTCGTGACCGCGGCCGCGCTGCTGCCGGGCGCCGGCGTCTCGGCGCAGCCCGCGGCCATCAGCGCCTCCGAGGGCGTCTTCCGCCTAAATCAGGAACTGTCGCTAAGCGTCGGGCGGTTCTCGGGCGACCGGACCGCGTTTTTGCGCCACGAATCAGGCAACATTCCTTCTTTGAATCCCGAAATCGAACTGACGTCCGACATTCACCTGCGGCTTTCGCTGCCGTCCACGTTTCGGGTCGAACTGAGCGCGAGCACGGGCGAGAAGTCCGCCGGTTCGCTGGCGCTAGGTTACCGTGACTGGAGCCTCCACGTGGGCCCGCGGCAGGTCAATCTCAGCCGTGTCGGGGTGTCGTTCGCCCGGATGGTGACGGGCGCGGCGCTGAGCTATCAGCCGGGCGCGGGCTCAGCCTCGTCGGCCGCGGCCGGTTCGGACGCCGCCGGCCCGGGCGGGTCGGGCTCGAATCCGGCCCGGCCCAGCGTGGAGCTGGTCGCGGCGCTCACCAGCAGCCGCACCGCGGACGTGACGCTGTCCGGCAACGATTCCTTCGGGCCGTTTTTCCTCGGCCAGCGCCATATCGTAGAAGGCAGCGAGCAAATTTTCATCGGCGGCACGCGGCAGCGCCGCGGGGCGGGTCCGGGCGACGGCGACTACTACATGGATTACCGCGGCGGGTTTGTGTACTTCAACAAAGTCGTCCTGCGGCACGAGACCATCCGCGCGATCTATCAGTACGAAGTGGACGACCCGGGCTTGCGCAGCCACTTCTGGGCGGCGCTGGCGGGCTACGACTGGCGCGGGGCGCCGGGCGGCGGGACGCGCCTGGACGGCTTCGTCCTCCGGGACGAGCTGCCCGTGGGTGAGCGGACCATTCTCGAGCAGTCGGGCTACACCATGACCGCGTACGGCGTCAGCGTCAACGCGGCTTTGCCCGCGGGGCGGCTGGCCAGCACCCTGGTCGCGGCCGAGCTGGAACAGTTTCGCTCGCGGACGGCGCCGGCCTACGACTCGTTTCGGATTGCGGACGACGATGAGCTTAAGTACAAGCTGCGGCGCACGCCGGTGTTGTACCAGAGCGAGCGGCTGACGCTCACGCTGCCGGAGGCCGGCGTGACGGAGCCGCTGGAGCGCAATCTCGACTACGTCATCGATTACTACAGCGGCGAAATCGAGCTGACCTTCGCGCCGCCGCCGGATGCGCTGCTGGAGGCGGAGTACATGCAGGTGGTGGGCCCGGGCGACGCCAGCCGGATGGAGGGCGTTGAGTCCCGCAGCCGGGTGGATTGGCGGGGCGGCCGATGGAGCGCGGCGTCGTGGCTGGAGCTGGCCACGGATGACTACGTCAGCATCCGCACCCACCGTCCGCCCGAGACGAAGCTGAACGCGGGCGCTTCGGCCCGGTACGCGCTGACCGATGCGTGGTCGCTGCTGGGCGACGTGGCCGTGGTGGAGCGGCAGAGCGGTTTGCTGGCCCGGCCGGGCGTGGGCGTCGGCTACGAGAGAGATGCCACGTCGGGGCAGCTGCGGCTGGTGGGCGATTTGGCCGACGCGGGCGGCCACCACGTGCGGGAATATACATTGGAAGGCACCGCGCGCTGGCGGGGATTTGCGGATTTCCGCGTCGATTTCGAGAAGGAGCTGGCGGGCTCCGGGTCGTGGCTGCCGGAGCGGCTGTCCGCGGCGGCGGCGGGGCTGGCCGGGCGGCTCCCGTACGCGGTGACGTATACCCACGGCGACGAAGATTTCAAAGAGCAAGTCGAAGCCAGGGTTACGTTCCCGGCCACGGGTCAGCGGCTGCGGGGCGGCTTGACCGTGGCGTCGCGGTGGATGTTCGCGGACTCGTGGGCCGACGAGCCCCGGGTCGTGTACAGCGCCTTCGGCAACGTGGCGTACACCGGGGCCGGCGGCGGGTACACCCGCGGGCGCGTCGCGGTGGCTTTGGGCCGGCTCGCGGGCACCGAGACGGAAAGCGCGGCGCTGGACTTGGACGCCGGGGGCAGCTGGGGGTCCCGGGCGCTGGTCGATTACCAGTTGCGGTGGCAGCACGCGGAGACCAGCCACCTGACGGGCCCCGTGGAGACTCGCAGCGGCCACCGGCACCTCATCACCTTCGGCGGCGCGTTCAGCCAGCGGGTCAGCGGGGCCGTGGCCTACCGCTTCAGCCACGACGTCCGCTGGCGGCTGGGCCGCGGCCGCACCGAGACGACGGAGCAAGGCGTGCAGGCGTCGCTGCACGTCGTCTGGGGCCCCGTGCACACCACGCTGTCCTACGATTGGTCGGCGACGGACGTAGTCCGCGGCCCGGCCATGGATGCGGCGGGTCCGTCGGCGGGCGGGGGCGGGTGGGCGCCCGCGCGAACGGAGTGCGG
>QGSR01000339.1 GCA_003387805.1 Bacillota bacterium
CGGTCGGGGTGGCCGGGGGCGTGTACGTCGCGGTGGCCGGCGCGTGGGGCGGCGTGGAGATGGGCGGCGGCCGGTGTCCCCGCAAGTGGCGCCAGCCGGTGGCCGTCGGCCTGGGCGTGGCGGGCGTGCAGCTGTTCCACAACCTGTTCCACCACGACGTGAGCCTCGCCTCGCCGGCGGTGTGGCTGGCCCTGCCTTTCTCGTTTCTTTCGGGCTTCGCCGTGACGGCCCTGGCCCAGGCGGCGCTGGGCCGCTTGTACCGCCGTTGGGAGCGCAAGCATCTGGAGGAATAGCGAAACGGCGCTGACGTCTCCCGGCCGCGCGGCGGGTCGAAAACGCCGCGCGGTTGTTGTAAACTTTAACGTAAACAACCAACCGGGAGACGAGCGACGTGAAACAATACCTGGACTTAGGCCGCCACATCCTCGAAAACGGCGTTCCCAAAGAAGACCGCACGGGAACGGGCACCATCAGCGTGTTCGGCTACCAGATGCGGTTTGACCTGTCCGAAGGTTTTCCCCTGCTGACGACCAAAAAGCTGCACGTGCGCTCCATCATTTACGAACTGTTGTGGTTTTTGCGGGGCGATACCAACATCCGCTATTTGAATGAAAACGGCGTGCGCATCTGGGATCCGTGGGCCGACGAACACGGCGACCTGGGCCGCGTGTACGGCGCGCAGTGGCGCAGCTGGAACGCGGTGGACGCGCAGGGGCGGCGGCACACCATCGACCAGATCGCCAACGCCATCGAAATGATCCGCACCCGGCCCTACGACAGGGGCATCATCGTCAGCGCCTGGAACGTGGGCGAGCTGGACCAGATGGCGCTGCGGCCGTGCCACGCCCTGTTTCAGTTTTACGTGGCCGACGGGCGGCTGTCGTGCCAGCTGTACCAGCGCTCGGGCGACTTTTTCCTGGGCGTGCCGTTCAACATCGCCAGCTACTCGCTGCTGACGATGATGATCGCCCACGTGACGGGGCTTCAGCCCGGCGAGTTCGTCCACACTTTCGGCGACGTGCACATTTACAGCAACCACATCGAGCAGGTGAAGCTGCAGCTGACCCGGGAGCCCCGGCCCCTGCCCACGCTGCGCTTCGCCCGGGACGTGCGGTCCATCGACGACTTCCGCTACGAGGACATCATCATTGAAAATTACGATCCGCACCCGCACATCAAAGGCGAGGTCGCGGTATGAAAGGCGAAGTCGCGGTATGACGGGCGGGGAGCGGGCCGGCCGCGACGGCGCCGCGCAGCCAGCGCCCGAGGAGGGCCGGGGAACGCCCTCGCGGCGCCGGGTGCACATGATCGTCGCCCGCAGCAAAAACGGCGTCATCGGCCGGGGCGGCCGCATCCCGTGGCGGCTGCGGGACGACATGCGGTTTTTCCGGGAAACGACCATGGGCCACACCGTGGTCATGGGCCGCAAAACCTTCGAGTCGCTGGGGCGGCCGCTGCCGGGCCGCCGCAACGTGGTGGTGACCCGGGACCGCGGCTTCCGGGCCGAGGGCGTGGAGGTGGTCCACTCGCCCGAGGAGGCGCTGGCGCTGCCCCGGACGCCCGCGGACGGGGAGCTGTTCGTCATCGGCGGCCAGCAGCTGTACGAGGCGCTGCTGCCCTACGCGGACGTCATTTACATCACCGAGGTGGACGCGGTGGTGGAAGGCGACGCGTTTTTTCCGGCGCTGGGCGACGAGTGGGAGCTGACGGAGCTGCGGCGCCACGGGGCCGATGAGCACAACGAGTATCCGTTCACGGTGTACGCGGCCCGGCGTCGGTGAGCGGACCGAGGGAAACTATGCGGGCGGGGTGCCGCTCGCGGAGCGAGGGCTTCGGAAAATGCACACTGCCATGTTCAAGGCCGTCCCGGGACCGGGCGGCGTGGGCCAGCCGGTGTACACGGGCCTGCACGTCATCGCCGGCTGCATGTACTCGGGCAAGTCGGAAGAACTCATTCGTATTTTGTCCCTTTGGAAACACACCGGCATCGACATCGAAGTGTACACCCACGGCAGCAGCGTCCAGACGGGCGACGGCTTCCTGAAATCCCGCGCGGGGACGCGCTTTCCCGCCCAACTGATCTCGAGCCTGCGGGAAATCAAGTGGAGGCGCAACGGCGGCCAGCGCATTATCGCCATCGACGAGGCCCAGTTCTTTGACGAGGCGGAGGCGCCCATCATCGCGGCGCTGGCGGACCGGGCGCTGGTCATCGTGGCCGGGCTGGACACGGACTTTCGCGGCGAGCCGTTCCAGCTGATGGCCGCGGTGCTGGCCATGGCCGACAGCGTCACCAAGCTCAGCGCGGTGTGCGCCCGCTGCAAGACGCCGGGCGCGACGTTTACGCAGCGCCTCATCAACGGCAAGCCCGCGCCCTACGAGTCGCCGCGGTTCATGCCGGGCGACGCGGACTTGTACGAGCCCCGCTGCCGCCGCTGTTACGAGCGGCCGCCGCGGGTGGACGACAAAAACGTGCGGCTGTTTGAGCTGGAGGAAGTGTAGCCCGCC
>QGSR01000340.1 GCA_003387805.1 Bacillota bacterium
CGGCGGGGGCGGGGATAGC
This sequence comes from Bacillota bacterium, assembly GCA_003387805.1. Taxonomy (GTDB): domain Bacteria; phylum Bacillota; class Limnochordia; order Limnochordales; family ZCTH02-B6; genus CALJUZ01. The sequence continues at coordinate 20 of QGSR01000340.1, forward strand.
GGCGGGGCGGGGGCGTGAGAGCCTGGGGGCTACGGCTCGGGCCGGTCCGGCAACGGCGCGGAGAGCGGGTACGCGTACGGCGGCCGCCGCGCGGGGCGGGGCGTTGCGCCTGCGGGGCCGGTGCGCTTCGGCGCAGGAGACTTGCGCACGGCCGGCGCCGGCGGGCCGGGCCGGCCGCGGCCGAGCTTCGATTCGTCGACGCTGCAGGCAGGCGACAAAGTGCGCCACGCGGTGTTCGGGGAAGGCACGGTCGTCAGCTGCGCGCCGGCGGGCAGCGACACCGTCGTTACGGTGGCGTTTCCCGAGCACGGCGTCAAGAAGCTGCTGGCCAGCGTCGCACCGCTGGAGAAAGTGTAAAGGGGCCGGGCTGCCCGTTCAGGGGGTGCCGTCGGCCCCCGGCACCGGGTGCGAAAGCCCGATCACGCTCTTCACTTCCAGCACGAAGGCGATGCCGTGCCCCGGCTTGTTCAAATCCACGGCCTGGTCCACGGCCGCCAGGATGCCTTCGGTCTTCTGGCGCGGCACCAGCATGATGAGGATATCCTTCTCCGGCTCAATCGGGATGTTGAAAATCTTCTTCTGCTCGTGAATGCCGGACCCGCGGCCGTGAAGGATGGTCGCTCCCTCCGCCCCGGCCCGCCGCGCCGCCTCCAGGGCTTCCTCCGCCACCCCGGAGGCCACGATGACGACGATTACGTCGAATTGCCCGACGCCCAACGTTGTTCGCCCTCCCCTTGCGCTTTCTTCGCCGGCGTCTCTGCCTCCGCCGGCTCCGCGCTCCGGAACAGCACGCCCAGCGCCAGCACGGACAGCACCGGCGCCAAGGCCACCAGTGACACCAGGCCAAACCCGGCTACCACCGGATCCGCGCCCGGCAGGCCCGCGGCCGCGCCGAGCGCCACCGACAAGATGAAGGTGACGGTAATCGGTCCGGTGGCCACGCCGCCGGAGTCAAAGGCGATGGACGTGAAACCGGGCGCGGCGCGCAGCATCAGGAGGAAGGCCAGGATGTAGCCCGGTATTAAGATGGCCAGCAGGTGGATGTCGAGCCACACCCGCAGCATGGCCAGCGCCACCGCGATCCCAACCCCCACCGCCAGCGTATACAGCAACAGCCGCTCCGGGATGTGCCCGCCGGACACCCGGGCCACTTCGGCCGTTTGCACCCGCACCGTGGGCTCGGCCAGGATGGTCACCAGTCCCAGGACAAAGCCGATGGGAATCAACAGCCACGGCCGCGACGACGCCACCAGCTGGCCAATGCTTTGCCCCGCCGGCATAAAGCCGATGCGCACGCCGTACAGGAAAAGGATGGTGCCCACCGCCGTCAGCAGCAGGCCCGTCAGCAGGGCGCGGAGCTGGGTTCGGGGCAGCCGCAGGAAGATGAGGTTAAAGATGAGAGCCAACGCCGCCAGCGGCGCCACCGCGACCACGACGTCCGCGACGACTTCCACCAGCTCGTGCCAGAGTTCCGCCACGAGGCGCGTTTCACCTCCTGGCTGCGGCGGCGGGCGGGCGCCCGCACCGCCCTGTTACGAGTACAGCAAGCCTAAAAGCAGCACGGCCAGAATGGGGCCGATGAACACCATGGCCACCAGGCCGAAGCTGGCCGAAACCCGGTCCCGCACGCCCAGGACCGATACGATGCCGACGTTGAGAGCCATCACGAAGGGAACGATCAGCGGTCCCGTCGTTACCCCGCCCGCGTCGAACGCCAGGGAGAGAAAGCGGGCGTCCACCAGTGCGCCCAGCAAGAAAGCCAGCGCGTACGAGGGAACGAGAATCCAGCCCAAGGGGATCTGAAAGAACACGCGCAGCAGGCTCAACAGCGTGTAAATCCCGACGCCGGCCGCCAAAAACAGCACCAGCCGCAGCGGGGAGATGGACCCTTCCGACACCGTGTCCACCAACGCGGCCAGCACTTGGACGTTCGGGTCGGCCAGCGTCGCCACGACGGTAAAGAGGACAAAAATCCCAAACACGCCGGCGGTTCCGAGCCGAGCCGGCAGCTCCGCGCCCACGCGCTCGCCGAGCGGGACGACGCTCACGTTGACGCCCAGCAGAAACAGTCCGAGGCCCAGCGTGACGAGGACGCTGCCGCCCAGAAAGCGCAGCAGGCCGTCCAGGCCCAGCGGCGCTACCGTCAGGTGGAGAATCAGCACGATGGCGACGATGGGGCTCACCGCCGCCGTCACTTCCCGGCCGACGGAGAGCGCCAGGTTTCGCCCGTTCGGCTTCGCCAAGGCCGCTGACGACCTCCTTTTCGTCCCCGTCTATTTCCCCCTTTTCGCCTCCACTTCCTGCCCCCAGGAATGGAGGTTGGAGCGGCGAAGCGGGAAGCTGCCGGTCACCGCCAGACCTGCTGCAGCCACCGCCACAAGGCGCCGTGGAGGGTCCAGCGGGGCACGTCTTCGGCCGCCACCAGCGGCGCGGTCCGCAGCACGCGCCCGTCGGAGAGCGTAATGTGCAGCGCACCGACGACCT
>QGSR01000341.1 GCA_003387805.1 Bacillota bacterium
CGTCGGGTTGTGGCCGGCCGTGGCGGCGAAGCGCACGCCGGGTCCGAGGGCACGCAGCGCGTTCACCGCCAGACCTGAAGCGTCGACACCGACGCCGGACAGCGCAGCGGCGGCGTCAGCGGCGGCTTCACCCGCCGCTCCGGCTGCGTTCTCGTCATCGGCGACGGCACCAGGCGCGGCGGCGCCGGCCTCGACGGCGTCAGACCCGGCGACGGCACCGGGCTCGGCGGCAGCGTCAGACTCGGCGGCACCGGGCTCGGCCGCGTCAAATTCGGCGGCACTAGACTCGGCAGCACCGGGCTCGGCGGCCGCGTCAGATTCGGCAGCACCAGACGCGGCAACGTCAGGCTGGGTCGCTGCCGTTTCGTCTTCCGCCGGCGCCGCCACGGCGGCCACCGCGGCGTTGATTTCGGCCACCGCCGCGCGCAGCTCCGCCAACGTGGTGCGGCCGCCCCACAAATAGGGCATGCCCACGTGCGTTTCGCCGAGCACGTCGTATTCGACTTCGGCGTAGGCCAGTGCCGCCTGGGCCACCCGCCGGCCTTCCTCCTCCGTCAGGGGCCGCCGCCCGGCGTAGGGGCTCTCGGAGGCCTGCGCGCCCGCGACGCCCGAAAGGCCGACGGAGAAAACGTCGGCCGCCAGCATGCCCACGATCAGCAGGCCGGCCGCAACGATCAGAATCCGAAGGGCCGGCGAGCCGGCGGCCGCCCGAGCCGGGGAGCCGGCGGCTGTCCGAGCCGTGAAGCCAGCGTCGGGCCGGGCCCTGGAGCCGGCGGCCGTCCGAGCCTTGGCGCCTGCGTCGGTCCGGAGCCCGAAGCCGGCAAAGGCCCGAGCCGGGGAGCCTGCCGCCGCCCGGCCGGGCTGCCGGCCCCGGCCCGCCCGCACACCCAGACCGGCGAACAAGTCCCGGTCCGCACGCCGCGCTTGGCCCGCCAACCGCATTCCATTGCGGAACATATGCATCGCCTCCCGCGAAGGAATTGCTTGCGGGTAAATACTTCGCCGACGCGGGAGTGCCGCCTTCTCACCGATGCCGCAAGGCTTCCTTCGCTGCAAAGCGCCGCGTCATGCCGGCCCGGGTTTGCACCGATGCCTTCCGGCGCTTCCTCGGCCGCGGCCCGGGCGGTCTGGCAAAGCTCATTTGACGCCGGCGCCCGCCGCGCTAGCCCAGCTTGTCCGCGATGGCCTTGGCCACTTCCTCCGTCGTGGCCGAGCCGCCCAAATCGGGCGTCAGCACACGGCCTTCGGCGGCCACGGCCTCCAGCGCCTCCATGACTTCCCGGGCCGCCTCGGTTTCGCCGAGGAAGTCCAGCATGAGGCTGCCGGCCCAGACGGCCGCCATGGGATTGGCGATGCCGCGGCCGGCGATGTCCGGCGCCGAGCCGTGGACGGGCTCGAACAGCGACGGATTGCGCCGCTCGGGGTCGAGGTTCCCGCCCGCCGGCAAACCGAGGCTGCCCTGCAAAGCGCCGCCCAAGTCCGTCAGGATGTCGCCGAACAGATTCGAGGTCACGACGACGTCCAGCGTCTCCGGGGCGCTGATCATGCGGGCCGCCAGGGCATCGACGTGGTATTTGCGCACCTCGACGTCCGGGTATTCCTTGGCGACCTCCGCGCACACTTCATCCCAGAACACCATGGTGTAATTCAATGCGTTGGATTTGGTCGCGCAGGCCAGGAGCTTGCGGGGGCGGCGCCTGGCCTCCTCGAAGGCGTAGCGCATGACCCGCTCCACGCCTTTGCGGGTGAAAACGGTGGTCTGGATGGCCACTTCGTCGTCGCCGCCCTGCCGCAGGCGGCCGCCGATGCCGGCGTACTCGCCCTCGGAGTTTTCCCGGATGAACACCATGTCGACGCTGAGGCCCGGGCGCTCCTTCAGCGGCCCCGGAATGCCCGGCAGCACCTTGACCGGACGGAGGTTGATGTACAGGTCGAAGGCCTGGCGCCAAAGCAGCAACGACTCGCGCAAAGCGATATGGTCCGGCACCAGCGCGGGGTTGCCCAGCGCGCCGAGGAAAATGGCGTCGTGCCGGCGCAGCTTCTCCAAGCCGTCTTTGGGCATCATGCGGCCCGTTTCCACGTAATAGTCGCAATTCCACGGGTACGTCTCCGCGTCCAGGACGAACCCGTGGCGCCGGGCGGCCCGCTCCAGGACCATCATCGCCGCCGGCGTGACTTCCTTGCCGATTCCGTCGCCCGGAATCACCGCGATGGAGTGACGTCTCATGAAGCCCTTCACCTTCCCTTGGAATTCATGACGGTTTCGACGAAGGCGTCGGCATTCCTGCGACGAAACGTTGATCGAGCCGCCGAGCGGGCCGGCCGGCGGGCGGGCCGCCGCAGAAGCAGCCGCGGCGACAACGCCCGCCGCAAGAGCCGCCAGCCGGGACAACGCCCGCCGTGAGAGCGGCCGCCAGGAAAGCGGCGTCTGGTTCCCGGCCCGGACCTGCGACCGGAACCCGCCGACGCCTGCTGGAGGGATGCGCCCGCGCTCCCGCCC
>QGSR01000066.1 GCA_003387805.1 Bacillota bacterium
TGGTGCGCTGTTTGGGAACGCTCCGGCACCGCCTTGCCCGCGGCCAGGCGCGACGCGTCGTCCGCCCGGGCGGCGGCCAAGGCGCTCCAGAAGCGTTCCAAAACGGCGAACCACAGGTACACCGAGACGGCCAGGCGGGCCCACCACACCGGGTCGGCCTGCGCGACGGCCGGCGGCCACTTCCACGCCAGCAGCGCCGCGAGGAGGGCGAACGCGAAAATTTTCAGCACCGCTCCCGCGGTCACCGGCGCTCCGGTCCACCAGCTCGCCGCGACGTGGTAGACGGCCTCCAGCGTCAGCCACCACAGAGCCAGATGCACGATTTGCCGCAGCCAAAACACCGCATCCTTCACTCCGCTCACCTCGCCCCTCCCGTTTTGGAGATGTGTACACGGGCGGAGCCGTGCGGGACCCCGGTCCGGGCGGGTCCCGCACGGCTCCGCCGGTTGCCGCTTAGTCTTTATCCTTCGAGCCGCCCGAGAACTTGTCCTCAATCCACGGGAACACCGTTTCCTCCAGCCACGGGTCCACGTAGCGGTCCCAGACGGCGTCGGCCAGCTTGGTGAGGATGTATCCGCCCACGGCGCCGACGACGATGTGCCAGGCTTCGCCGGTCACTTCCGCCAGCTCTTCGTCGTCCATCAGCTCGCCGGCGGGGAGGACCACGTCGTACTCCGCCGGCGCCGGCGACGAGGCCGACGCCAGGGCGCCCACGGGCACCGAGCCCAACAGCAGACCCGCGACCAACAGCACCGCGACGACGTTTTGCAGCTTCCGCATGCTCAACACCACCCCTGCACGTTCGTGATGTGTTATTGCGGCGCCGCACCCGTATCGTACACGGGGCGGGGCGGGCTGCAAAACGTCCATTTCGCGGTATTTCGCGCCGGACCGCTAGACCGGATAGCCTTCGGCTTCCAGAACCTTGGCGGCCACGCCGCGCCCGAGGGCGATGGCGTTGACCGGGTCGCGGCGGGTGAGGCGCCGCACCACCGACAGCTGCACCCGCAAGGTGTCGCCTTCCTCCAGCGCCGCCAGGGCCCGCCGGGCGACGGGCTCGGCCTGGTCCGCCGCTTCGTGCACGAACAGCTTGGTCATGTGAACGAACAGCTCCGGATAGCCGGCCTTCTCCGTGCGCAGCAGGGCGCTTTCCGCGGCGTACAGGAGAATCCCCAGATCCGCCGCCGCGGCCAGGAGCTCCTGCTCCTGCTCGATCTTCTCCATGTGCTTCTGCGCGGCCAGGCCCGCCACCATCAGCGTCAGCTTGCGCAGGTTGTCGACGATGCCGCGCTCGGCCGCCAGCGGGTCGTCCGGGGCCGGCATGTCGTCGCCGAAGGAGGGCACGAACTCGGTGAGCTCCTTCTGCAGGGCGAACATGGCCTCCAGCAGCGGAAGCTCGCCTTTCATGGCCCGGCGCAGCATGGTGCCCGGAATGAGCAGGCGGTTGATTTCATTGGTGCCCTCGAAAATGCGGTTGATGCGGGCGTCCCGGTAAGCCCGCTCCACCACGTACTCCTGCATGTAGCCGTAGCCGCCGTGAATCTGCACCGCTTCGTCCGCGACGAAATCCAGCACCTCGGAACCGAACACTTTGTTGATGGACGCCTCCACCGCAAACTCGCCGATGGCGTCGCCGGCTTCCTTGCTGACGTCCTTGGCCAGGTCCAGGCCCGACAGCGCCTCGGTCAGCTGGCCCGCGGTGCGGTACACCGTGCTCTCCAGCACGAAGGTGCGGACGGCCATGGCCGCCAGCTTCTGCTGAATGAGCGGGAAGGAGGCGATGGGCACGCCGAACTGCTTGCGCTCCTGCGCGTACTTGGCCGACACCTCGATGAGCGCCTTGCACGCGCCCAGCGCCCCGGCGGCCAGCTTCCACCGGCCCAGATTCAGCACGTTGAACGCGATGACGTGGCCCCGGTCCACCTCGCCCAGGACGTTTTCCACCGGCACCTTGACGTTGTCCAGGTACACCATGGTGGTGGAGGAGCCTTTGATGCCCATCTTGTTGACTTCCGGGCCGACGCTGACGCCTTCCAGCTCCCTGGGCACGATGAAGGCCGTGATGCGCTTGTTGACCCGGGCGTAGACGATGAACACGTCGGCGAAGCTGCCGTTGGTAATCCACTGCTTCTGCCCGTTGAGCACGTAGTGCTTGCCGTCGTCGCTGAGCACGGCCGTCGTCTTGGCCGCCAGCGCGTCCGAGCCGGCGTCGGGCTCCGTCAGCGCATAGGCCGCGATCCACTCGCCGCTGGCCAGCTTGGGCAGGAAGCGCTTCTTCTGGTCTTCGTTGCCGAAATACACGATGGGCAGCGTGCCGATGCCCGTGTGGGCGCCGAAGGTGAGGCTGAAGGAGCCCGCGTAGCGGCCCAGCATCTCGGTGATGAGGGTGGACGACGTGGTCGTCAGCCCCAGGCCGTCGTATTCGGCCGGAATGTCCGCGCCCAGCAGCCCCAGCTCGCCGGCTTGGCGCATCAGCGCCACGCTGTGTTCGTGCTCCCGGTTTTCAATATTTTCCAGGAGCGGCTCCACCTGCTCCTTGGCAAAACCGGCCGCGGTCTCGCCGATGAGGCGCTGCTCCGAGTCCAGGTCCTCCGGCGTGAACACGTCGGCCGCGGCGGGCGAGCCCAGCAAAAAGCCGCCGCCCCGCTTGTACAGCGTCGCATCCTGGGTCATTATGCATCCGCCTTTCCATTGACAAATTCAAACACGCCGGCCGCGCCCATGCCGCCGCCGATGCACATGGTCACCAGGCCGTAGCGGGCGCCGCGCCGGGCCGCCTCGTACATGAGCGTCACCGTCTGGCGGGCGCCGGTGCAGCCCAGCGGGTGTCCCAAAGCGATGGCGCCGCCGTTGACGTTCACTTTCGCGTGGTCCATCCCCAGCTGCCGCATGACCGGCAGCGCCTGGGCCGCGAAGGCCTCGTTGAGCTCGATGAGGTCCACGTCGTCCAGCGTAATGCCGGCCAGCTTCAGCGCCTTGGGCACCGCCTCCACCGGGCCGATGCCCATAATGTCCGGGTCCACGCCGCCCACCGCAAACGAGCGGTACACGGCCATGGGCTTAAGCCCCAGCTCTTCGGCCCGCTCCGCGGACATGACGACCACCGCCGCCGCGCCGTCGCTCACTTGCGACGAGTTGCCGGCCGTCACGGTGCCGCCCTGCAGGAAGGCCGGCTTCAAGCCCGCCAGCGCCTCCATGGACGTGTCCCGCCGCACGCCTTCGTCGGTGTCGAACGTGACCGTCTCGGTGACGGCCCGCCGGCCGTCAAAGGTGGTGCGCTGGACCGTCACCGGCACGATTTCGTCTTTGAACTTGCCCGCGTCGATGGCCGCCGCGGCCCGCCGGTGGCTCTCCAGCGAAAACGCGTCCTGCTCCTCCCGGCTGACGTTGTACTTTTCCGCCACCCGCTCGGCCGTGAGGCCCATGCCCATGTACACTTCCGGCATGGTGCGCACCAGTTCCGGGTTGGGGGAAAGCTTGAAGCCCGTCATGGGCACCCGGCTCATGCTCTCCACGCCGCCCGCGACAATGACGTCCGCGTGGCCCACCATGATGCGCTCCGCCGCCAGGGCGACGGCCTGCAGCCCCGAGGAGCAGAACCGGTTGACGGTAAAGCCCGTCACCGACGTGGGCAGGCCCGCCAGCACCGAGGCGATGCGGGCGATGTTCAGCCCCTGTTCGCCTTCGGGCATGGCGCAGCCCAAAATGACGTCGTCGATCATTTCGGGCGTCACGCCCGGCGCCCGTCGGATGGCTTCTTTGATGACCAGCGCGGCCAAATCGTCGGCCCGTACGTCCTTCAGCGCGCCCCGATGGGCTTTTCCGATGGGTGTCCTGACACCGGCAACGATTACCGCGTCTCGCATCGCCGTCACGCTCCTTAATTCCGCAGCGGTTTGCCCGTCTTGAGAATGTGCTGCATGCGGGCCAGCGTCTTCGGATGGCCCACCAGGCTCAGGAATTCCTGCCGCTCCAGGTCCAGCAGGTACTGCTCCGTGACCCGGGTGCCCGCCGGCACGTCGCCGCCCGTCAGGACGTAGGCCAGCTTGCGGGCGATGTGCAGGTCGTACTCGGTGGCCCAGCCCGACCAGTGCAGCTGCTGCGCGCCCAGTTCCAGCACCGCGCGCCCGTCGGGGCCCAGGGCCGGAATGAGGGGCGGCTGGGGCGGCCGGTAGCCCGCCGCGTCCATCTCGATGACCAGTTTCTTGGCCTCGTACCAAAGGTGATGCTGGTTGGCCACGATCTTGTCCGTCTTGCGCAAGTAGTTGAGCTCCACCGCCTCGGCGGCGCTGGTGGCCACTTTGGCGGTGCCGATGATTTCAAAGGCCTTGTTGACCAAAGGCTGCGGATCCACGGCGGTGTGCATCGCGCCGCCCGTCGCGCCGTCCAGCAGGCCCGGCGTGCCCTCCATGACGCGGATCAGCATTTCCTTGGTGCCGCCGCCGCCGGGGATGAGGCCCGCGCCCACCTCGACCAGGCCGATGTACGTTTCAAAGGCCGCCACGACCCGGTCCGCCGCAAAGGTCAGCTCCGCGCCGCCGCCCAGCGTCATGCCGTAGGGCGCCACCACCACCGGCCGCTCGAAGTACTTCAGCGCCTGGTTGACGCCCTGGAACTGCCGTACGGCCAGATCGACCTCGTCCCATTCGCCCTCCTGCGCGGCCATCAAAATGAGAGCCAGGTTGGCGCCCACGGAGAAGTTGGGCAGCACGTGGCTGCTGATGATCAGCCCCCGGAACTCGCTGCGCACTTTCTGCATGGCGAAGTGCAGCATTTGCATCAAATCGCCGCCGATGGCCTGTTTGGGCGAGTGGAAGTCCACCAGCGCCACGCCGTCGTCCAGATCGTACATCGTCGCGCCGGGCAGCGCCCGCACCACCTTCTCGCGGGCCTTCAGGCGCACCACGTCGAACGTGCGGGGCCGCTCCTTCAGCAGCGCCCGCCGTCCGTCGAACGTGGCGTACGTCATCGCGCCGCCGTCCAGGGCGTAGAACGCGGGCGTGTCGCTCTCGGCCAGCTTGGCCACCCATTCGGGAATGTCCGCGCCCTCGTCCCGCATGCGCCGGACGGACTCGCGCAGCCCGATGGCGTCCCACACCTGGAACGGGCCCAGCTCCCAGCCGAAGCCCCAGCGCATGGCGTTGTCGATGCTGACGATGTCGTCGGCCATGTCCGCCGCGACGCGGGCCGTGTACAAGAGCGTCCGCTTCATAATCTCCCAGGCGAAGCGGCCGGCCTTGTCGTCGGCGTTCACCAGGTAGCGGATGCGCTCCCGCGGATCGTCCATGGCGCGGGTCGCGGTCAGCGACGGCGCGTCCAGCCGCCGCCGCGGCACGTACTCCATCGTCTCCGGGTCGAGCACGAGAATCTGCGTCTCGCCGTCGACCTTCTCCCGCTTGTAGAAGCCTTGGCGGGTCTTTTCGCCCAAGGCGCCCCGCTCGATGAGCGCGTCGATGACGGGCGGCACCGCGAACGCGTCCCGCTCCCACTGCTCCGGCGCGGCCGTGTGCAAGTTGTCGGCGACCATCTTGAAGACGTCGATGCCGACCAAATCCAGCGTGCGGAAGGTGGCCGAGCGGGGCCGGCCCATGGCCGGGCCGGTGACGGCGTCCACCTCGTCGGCCCGCAGGCCCTGCTCCTCCATGACGCGCAGCGTCTCGATGAGCCCGTAGGTGCCGACGCGGTTGGCGATGAAGTTGGGCGTGTCCTTGGCCAAAACGACGCCTTTGCCCAGGACCCGCTCCGCGAACTCGCTGATGCGCCGCACCACCTCGGGGTCGGTGTCGGGCGTCGGAATCACTTCCAGCAAATACAAATACCGCGGCGGGTTGAAGAAGTGGGTGCCGAGGAACCGCTTCCGCAGCGCTTCAGGCAGCACTTCCGCGATGCGGTGAATAGGAATGCCCGACGTATTGGAGCTGACGATCGCGTCGGGCCGCACGTGCGCCGCCGCCTTCGACCAGAGCTGGTGCTTGATGTCGAGATTTTCGACGACCGCCTCCACGACCCAGTCCACGTCCTTGAGGCGGGGAAGGTCGTCCTCGAAGTTGCCCGGCGTAATCAGCTTCAGCGAGGCCTGGCCCGCCAGCGGCGCGGGCTTCAGCCGCTTCAGGTTCTCCAGGGCGTTCAGCACGACGCGGTTGCGTTCTTTCGGATCGTCGCCCGCGTCTTTCGGCACGATGTCCAGCAGCAGCACCGGAATGCCTTGGTTGGCCAGATGGGCCGCGATCTGCGAGCCCATGGTGCCGGCGCCCAGCACCGCCGCCGAGCGGATGTCGTGTGGCATCTTCGCACTTCCTCTCCTCGTACGTTTCGTCGTGTCGTCCGCTGGAGCGCGGCCTGCGGCCCCGCTCCGGAAATTTCGACGTCAGCCCGCCGCCCGCTTGCGCTCTTCCTCCTCCCGCAAGACCCGGCGGAGCACTTTGCCCACCAGCGTCTTCGGCAGCTCCTCCCTGAACTCGATTTCTTTCGGCACCTTGTAGCGGGCCAGATTTTGCCGGCAGTGCTCGATGAGCTCCTCCGCGGTGGCCCGCGCGCCTTCTTTCAGGACGACAAAGGCTTTCACCGTTTCGCCGCGGTACGGGTCCGGCACGCCGATGACGGCCGCCTCCTGCACCGCGGGGTGGGCGAACAGCACTTCCTCGATTTCGCGCGGGTAGATGTTGAACCCGCCGGCGATGATCATGTCTTTCTCCCGGTCGACGATGTAGAAGTAGCCCTCTTCGTCCACGGTGGCCACGTCGCCCGTATGCAGCCAGCCGTCCTTGAGGGCGGCCGCGGTGGCTTCGGGATTGTTCCAGTAGCCCTTCATCACCTGGGGCCCGCGAATCAAGAGCTCCCCGGGCTGGCCCACGGGAACGTCCTCGCCGGTTTCCAGGTCGACGATGCGGCAGTCGGTGTCGGGCCACGGCAAGCCGATGCTGCCTTCTTTGCGCCGGCCCCAGACGGGGTTGGCGTGGGTCACCGGCGACGCCTCGGTGAGGCCGTAGCCTTCCACCAGCTTGCCGCCGGTCAGCTGCTCGAACTTCACCTGCACGTCCACCGGCAGGGGCGCCGCGCCGCTGACGCACGCCTCGATGGAGCTGAGGTCCAGCTGCCGGGCCTTCGGGTGGTTGAGAATCGCGATGTACATGGTCGGCACGCCGGGGAAGACGTGGGGCTTGTGCTTTTGAATCAGTGACAAAATATTGTCGATGTCCCTGGGGTTGGGCACCAGAATCATGGTGCCGCCGCCGAAGAAGGTGTAGTTGAGCACCGTCGTCAGCCCGTACACGTGGAAAAACGGCAGCGCCGCCAGCACCCGGAACGGGCGGACTTTGAACTCCGAAAGCCACGCCGAGATCTGGACGCAGTTGGCGTACAGGTTGAAGTGGGTCAGCATCGCGCCTTTCGGAATGCCCGTGGTGCCGCCGGTGTACTGCAGCACGGCCAGATCTTCTTTGGCGTCGACCGCGGCCGGCTCGGGCACCGGGTGGTGGCGCAGCATGTCGGCCCAGCGCTGCACGTCCGCGCCCGGCGGAATTTTCCCCACCAAATCCCGCTTGACGATGGGGAAGAGCCAGCGCAAGGGCGCGGGCATGTAGTCGCCGATGCCGGTGACGATGACGTGTTTCAGCTGCGTGCGCGGCCGCACCTGCTCGATGTCGCGGAAGCGCACGTCCAGGGCGATGAGGTGCGTCGCGCCGCTGTCCTTCAGCAAAATTTCCATCTCACGGGGCGTGTACAGCGGGTTGACCATGACGACCACGGCGCCCAGCCACAGCACCGCGTAGTAGGCCACCACGGTCTGGGGCGTGTTGGGCAGCATGATGCCCACCCGGTCGCCCGGGCGGACGCCGAGGCTTTGCAGCGCGCCGGCCATCCGTTGGACTTCGTCCAGCAGCTGCCCGTAAGAAATTTCCCGGTTGAAATACACCATGGCGGTGCGCTCCGGATGCTCCCGGGCGGCCCGCAGCAGGGGCAGCGCCAACGACTCCTCCGGGTACTCCAGGGACGCCGGAACGCCCTCCGGGTAAAACTTCGTCCAAGGGCGGGCACTGAGCGGCAACGTCCACATCCCCCTTCAAGATCCGACTTCCGCGGACGCGGCCGTCTCCTGGCGAGACGGGTCCGCATCCGCCGCTTCCTCGGCGGCGGGCTGCCGCTCGTCGTACAGAGCGGCCACCAAATGGCTGAACCGTTCCATGACGGCTTTGCGCTTGACCTTGAGCGTCGGGGTCACGTCCCCTTCTTCCTGATGGAGGCGGGTGGGCAAGATGGCGAAGCGCTTCACCCGCTCGGGGCCGGCCAGCGTCTTGTTGACTTTGTCCACCTCCGCCTGGATGAGCTCCCGCACTTGCTCGTTCTGGGTCAGGTCGGTGTAGGTGGTGTAGGGGATTTTTTGGTTTTGGGCCCAGTTGCCGACGTTTTCCTCGTCGATGACGATGAGCGCGGTGATGTAGCGGCGCCCGTCGCCGATGACTACCGCGTCGTTGATGTACGGGCTGAACTTCAGCTTGTTTTCGATGTACTGCGGCGCGATGTTTTTGCCGCCCGCCGTGATGAACAGGTCCTTCTTCCGGTCGGTAATGCGCAGGTAGCCTTCTTCGTCCAGCTCGCCCACGTCGCCGGACAGGAGCCAGCCGTCCCGCAGCGCCTGCGCGGTGGCTTCGGGATCGTTGTAGTAGCCTTTGAAGACGTTGTTGCCTTTGACGAGAATTTCGCCGTCCTCGGCGATGCGCACCTCCACGCCCGGCAGCGGCAGGCCGACCGTGCCCAGCTTAATGCGGTCGCCGTGATGAATGGTGGTGGGCCCGGACCCCTCCGGCATCCCGCCCACTTCACGGATA
>QGSR01000342.1 GCA_003387805.1 Bacillota bacterium
CTGGGCGGGTTCAAGGAAATTATCGTCATGATCCACGGCAAAGGCGCCTACAGCCGGCTCAAGTACGAGAGCGGCGTGCACCGCGTGCAGCGGGTGCCGGAAACCGAAGCCGCCGGGCGCATCCACACGTCGACTGCGACGGTGGCCGTGCTGCCCGAGGCGGAAGAGGTGGACGTGGAGATCCGCCCGGAAGACTTGCGCATCGACGTTTTCCGCGCCAGCGGCCGCGGCGGGCAGCATGTGAACACCACCGACTCGGCGGTCCGCATTACGCACCTGCCCACCGGCATCGTGGTCACGTGCCAGGATGAGCGGTCGCAGCTGCAAAACCGCGAAAAGGCCATGCGGGTGCTGCGGGCGCGGCTGTTGGACCTGAAGCGGCGCGAGCAGGAAGCGGAGCTGGCCGCGGCGCGGCGTTCGCAGGTCGGCACCGGCGAGCGCAGCGAGCGGATCCGGACGTACAACTTCCCGCAAGGGCGGGTCACGGACCACCGCATCGGGTTGACGCTGTACCGGCTCACCGAGTTCCTGGACGGCGACTTGGACGAAGCCATCGACGCGTTGATCGCGGCGGACCAGGCGCAGCAGCTGGCCCAGATGGAGGCGGAGTTGTGAGCGCGGGGGCCGAGCCGCGGACGCTGCTGGACTACTTGCGCCTCGCGGCGGATTACCTGAAAAAGCGCGGCAGCTCGTCGCCGCGGCTGGACGCGGAGCTGCTGCTGGCCCACGTGCTAGGCCTGGACAGGGTCGGTTTGTACGTCAACTTCGACCGGCCCCTGACGCGCGCGGAGGTAGACGCGTTTCGCGACGCGCTGCGCAGGCGCGGCCAAGGCGAGCCCGTGGCGTACATCGTGGGCGAGAAGCCGTTTCTGACCACGTCGCTCTTGGTTACTCCGGCGGTGCTGATTCCGCGGCCGGAGACGGAGCTTTTGGTGGAAGCGGCTGTCGGCTGGCTGCGCGGGCAGCCGGGGCCGCAGCTGTGGGTGGCCGACGTGGGCACGGGTTCGGGCGCCATCGCCGTCGGTGTGGCGCTGGGGGAACCGAGGGCGCGCGTGGTGGCGGTGGACATTTCGCCCGAGGCGGCGGACGTGGCGCGGCGCAACGTGGCCCGGCACGGGCTGGAAGACCGGGTGCAGGTACTGGTCGGTGATTTGTTGTCGCCGTGGTTCAGCGGCTTGCCGGGCGGCCCCGGGCGGTTGGATGCAGTCGTCTCCAACCCGCCCTACGTGGCGACGGACGAGCTGGCGGCGCTGCCGCGGGACGTGCGGGACTTCGAGCCGCGGCTGGCCCTGGATGGCGGCCCCGACGGCCTGGCGGTGTACCGCCGCCTCATTCCGATGGCGGCCGCCGCTCTGCGGCCGGGAGGCCTGTTGGCGCTGGAGATCGGCGCCGCGCAGGGTACGGCCGTGGCCGGCATGCTGGCCGCGAGCGGCGCGTGGACCGGCGTGCGAGTCGAAAAGGACTACGGCGGCCACGACCGGGTGGTGCTGGCGCTGCGGCGGGAGGAGGATGCGGCGTGACCACGCGCCTTTTGCGCATCGATGCGCAGCATCCGGAACCTGAAGTCATTGCGGACGCGGCGCGCGTCATTCAAGACGGCGGCCTCGTCGCGTTTCCGACAGAGACGGTGTACGGCCTGGGAGCCGACGCGCTGAACGCACAGGCCGTCGCGGGCATTTTCGCGGCCAAAGGCCGGCCTGCCGACAATCCTCTCATCGTCCACATCGCGGACGTCGAGCAGCTGGCGGAGCTGGTCGCGGAACTCCCGCCGGCGGTGGACGTGCTGGCGCGGCATTTTTGGCCGGGGCCGTTGACGCTCGTCCTGCCGCGCAAGCCTCGGGTGCCCGACGCGGTGACCGCGGGGCTGGACACGGTGGCCGTGCGCATGCCCGACCACGCCGTGGCGTTGGCGTTGATTCGCGCCAGCCGGCGGCCCATTGCCGCTCCCAGCGCGAACTTGTCGGGGCGGCCCAGCCCCACGGAGGCCCGGCACGTGTGGGAAGACTTGGCGGGCCGCATCGACGTCATCCTGGACGGGGGCCCGTGCCGCATCGGCGTGGAGTCCACCGTGCTGGACCTGACGGCCGAGCGCCCGACGATTTTGCGGCCGGGTGCAATAACGCCGGAGCATTTGGCGCCGTTTCTCGGCGCCGTGCGGGTGCACCCCGCCGCGGCGGGCGTGGAGCATGCGGCAAGCGCAGAAGCGGCGGCCGAGCCGGTGCGCTCGCCGGGCATGAAATACCGGCACTATGCGCCGCGGACGCCGTGCATCTTGTACGAGGGCGACGCCGCGGCCATCGCGCGCGCGGTGGCCCAACGCGTCGCGCAAGAACGGGCGGCGGGCAAGCGGGTGGCGGTGCTGGCCACCGCGGAGAACGCGCCCGCCTACGACGCGGACGTGGTCTACGTCGCGGGCCGGCGGGCCGAGCCCGGGACGGCGGCGCCCGAGCGGGACCGAACGCTGCGGGGACCGGGCGAGGGGGGCGGCG
>QGSR01000067.1 GCA_003387805.1 Bacillota bacterium
CCTCCTGGCCGTCATCTCCAAGTACTTGGAGATTGACGAGGGCGGGCCCGAGGTCAACCTGGAGCAGGACGGCCAGTCTTTCGCGCTGGTGGCCACCATCCCGGTCAAGCGGGCCGCCGGCGCCCGCGCCGGGCGGTAGCGCCCCGCCGGCGTCCGGCCCTGCGCCGAAACTCTGGCCGGGCGGCGGCGCCTGGCCGGCGGGCGGTCCTCCGCCGGAGGTCCAGCCCGGAGGCGGCGCCCGAAACTCGCCCGGAAACGGAGCTGCGTTGTCTCTCAGATGGACCGGAAGCTGTGGCGCAACTTTGACTTCATCCTCCTGGCCGCGGTGGCGGCGCTGTTCGCCTTCGGCCTGGTGGCCGTCTACAGCGCGACGCGAGGCTTCACCCCGGCGTCGCCTTTTCACTTCGTCACCCGCCAAAGCATCGCCGCTCTCATCGGTTTGACCGGGCTGCTCTTCGTTCTGCGCATCGATTATCGTCATCTGGTGAAGCTGGGCTGGCTGGCCTACGCGGGCACGCTGCTGCTTTTGGTCGCGGTGCTTCTGGTGGGGCGCATCGAAGGCGGCGCGGGCCGCTGGCTGGGCGTGGGCGGCTTCAGCGTGCAGCCCTCGGAATTCGCCAAGATCAGCCTCATTCTCGTGCTGGCCGGGGTGCTGGACGACCGGGACGAGGCCAGGAGCTGGCGCGGCGTCATCAAGGCGCTGCTCTGCATGGCGCCGCCGGTGGGGCTGGTGCTGCTGCAGCCCGACCTGGGCACGGCGTTGACCCTGGCCGGCATTACCGTGGGCATGATGTTTTTCGCCGGCGTCCGCTTGACCCATCTGGCCGCCGTTGTCGGCGCGGGCGCGGCCGCGGTGGTGGGCGTCGTGGTGGCGTCCCTTCAGGGCTGGGTCACGATTTTGAAACCGTATCAGATCAACCGCCTCATCGTGTTCCTGGACCCGTACCGCTACCGCCACGACGAAGGCTGGAACGTCATCCAGTCCATGATCGCCATCGGCTCGGGCAGCTTTTTCGGCAAAGGCTTGTTCGGCGGCTCCCAGACGCAGCTGAACTTTTTGCCCGCCCGGCACACCGATTTCATCTTCTCCGTCATCGGCGAAGAGTTCGGCTTTCTGGGCGGTCTCATCGTGCTGTCGCTGTTCAGCGTCGTGTTCTGGCGGGGCGGCCGCATTTTGCTGGCCGCCAAAGACCGCGCCGGCAGCCTGCTGGTGGCGGGAACGCTGTCGTACTTGTTCGTGCACGTCCTCATCAACGTGGGCATGACGCTGGGCGTCATGCCGGTGACGGGCCTGCCGCTGCCGCTCATCAGCTACGGCGGCACGTCGGTCATGGCCACCCTCATCCACATCGGCCTGGTCCTCAACGTGGGCCTGCGGCGGCAGAAGATCCAGTTCTAGCCGTCCTCCGGCGCCTCTTGCGCCCCGGAAATGCGGAAATGCCCACGGCAACCCGCCGCGGCCGCGGCATATATTTAGGGAACGACCCGCTGCTGACGTCGTCCGGGGGTGAGCGCGAGTGGGGTTGCGGCTGGCGCCTCAGGATGGGCCGCGGCGCGCGGCGCCGGCGTCGGCCAGGGTGCGGCGCCCCGGCCGCCGGGCCGGTGACGCCCGTTGACGCTGCTTTCCGTGGGCGGCGTCCGGTTTCGCGTCAACGCCCTGTTTCTGCTGCTGCTGTTCGGGCTGGCTTGGGCCGAGCGCCTGGCCGAAGGGCTGACGGTGTTCGCCGTGGTGCTGCTGCACGAGCTGGGCCACGTGGCCGCGGCCAAAGGCTACGGCGTCGGGGTGGAGGAGGTGGAATTGCTGCCCTTCGGCGGCGTTGCGCGCCTTTCGGGCCCGGTGGAGCTGGACCCGGCCGCCGAGGCCGGTATCGCCGTGGCGGGGCCGTTCACCAACTTGGCGCTCATGGCCGCGGGGGCGCTCTTGTGGCGCTACGACGTGTTTTCGCCGTGGTGGACCCGGTTTTTCCTGGAGGTTAACGCCCTCATCGCCGGCGTCAACCTGCTGCCGGCGCTGCCCCTGGACGGCGGGCGGCTGCTGCGGGCGCACCGCTCCAGGAAGGTGGGCTGGCGCAGGGCCACGGCCGAAGCGGTGCGGCTCGGGCGGGCTCTGGCCGTCGTCTTCACCGCCGCCGGCGCCGTACTGTTGTACCTGGGCGTGGCCGCGGTGACGCTGCCCGTCCTGGGCGTGTTCGTCTTCATCGCCGCCGGCAAGGAGGAGCAGGCGGCCGCCTACCTCTTCATGGCCTACTTGAGCCGCAAGCGCGAGCGGCTGCTGCGGCCCGGCTGCATGAGCGCCGAAATGCTGGCGGCCGCGGGCGCCGCGCCCATCAAGCACGTGGTGGAGCGCATGGTGCCGGACAAGTACCACCTGGTCTGGGTCGTGGACGAAGACGGCCGTCCGGCCGGCATCGCCTCGGAGCGAGACATTCTGGACGCCTTGTTCGAGCACGGGCCCGAGCTGCCGCTGGAAGGCGCCATCGGATGGCGTTTCATTGACAGAAAGTGACCAACATGGTACTCTATTGTCATACATATGTTCGCCTTCGTGGAAGCCGGGGGTGGGGGAATATTCGCCGTCCCGGCTTTAGCATAATATAGACACGTTTTCTTCAGTTTGCCTCTTTTGTCCGGTGCATGCTTTCGTCCGGGAGTGTTCAGGAGTTGACTTATTGTCATGAAAAAAGAGATCGTCGTCAACGCCGGCATCGGCGAGACGCGCGCGGCGATACGGGAGGACGGGCGTCTCGTTGAGCTGTTCTTAGAGCGCGACAGCCACCAGCTGGTGGTGGGAAACATTTACAAAGGCCGCGTGGAAAATGTCCTGCCCGGCATGCAGGCGGCCTTTGTCAACATCGGCCTGGAGCGCAACGCGTTTTTGTACGTGGACGATGCGCTGGAGCACTTGAACGGCTCCGACGGCGGCATCGGCCGGGGCCGGGTCAAATCCATCAAGGACGTGCTGACAGAAGGCGACGAAATCGTCGTCCAGGTGGCCAAAGGGCCCATCGGCACCAAAGGGGCGCGGGTCGTCACCCAGCTGAGCATCCCCGGCCGCTACGTGGTGCTCATGCCCACGGACGACCACATCGCGGTCTCCCGCCGCATTGCCGACGACAACGAGCGGGAACGGCTCAAGGCCATTGCGAAAAAGGTGTGCCCGAAAGGCACGGGCCTCATCGTCCGCACCCTGGCGGAAGGGAAAAGCGAGCAGGAGATCGCGCAGGACTGCCGGTTCTTGCTGAGCGTCTGGAAGAAAATTCAGCGCCGGGCCCAGACGCAGCCGGCGCCCGCGGTGCTCTACAAGGATTTCGATTTGACGTACCGCCTGGTGCGGGACGAGTTTACGCCCGACGTGGCCAAGTTCGTCGTCGATGACGACGGCGCCTACCGCACCATCCTGGATTTGCTGGACAACTTCGCCCCGGCCATGAAGCGGCGGGTGTACAAGTACTCGGGGCCCAAGCCCATTTTCGAGTTTTACGGCATCGAGGAGCAGATTCAGCGGTCGCTGCAGCGCAAAGTGTGGCTGGACAGCGGCGGCTACATCATCATCGATCACACCGAGGCGTTGACCAGCATTGACGTCAACACGGGGCGCTTCATCGGCACCACCAATCTGGCCGACACGGTGCTGAAAACCAACATCGAAGCGGCCCGGGAAATCGCCCACCAGCTGCGGCTGCGGGACATCGGCGGCATTATCATCATCGACTTCATCGACATGGACTCCGACGCCCACCGCCGCCGGGTGCTGGAGGAGTTTGAAGCCGCGCTGGGCAAAGACAAAACCCGCTCGCACATTTTGGGCTTCACCAACCTGGGGCTGCTGGAGATGACCCGCAAGAAAGTGGGCGAGGACATCATGACCCGCCTGCAGCGGACGTGCCCGGTGTGCGAGGGGTCGGGCCGGGTGCTGTCCGAGGCCACCATCGCCCACCGCACGCAGCGGGAGGTGGTCCGGCGGGCCCAGGCCACCGGCGACGAAGCGCTTCTGGTGGTCTGCCACCCGTCGGTGGCGTCCATCTTGATCGGCCCCAACGGCTCGGCCCTGCACAAGCTGGAGCAGCACACCAGGAAGACGATTTACGTCAAGGGCGCCGAAACGCTGCACGTGGAGGACGTCGAGATCATTACCGGCGACAAGAAGACCGTGGAGGAGCGGGCCTTTCCCGTGCGGCCGGGGGAAGTGGTGGACATTCAGATCGAAGAAGCGCACATCACCAACCCCAACGACGGCATCGCCCGCATCGAAGGCTACGTCATCGACGTGGAGGGCGGCGGCCGGCACGTGGGCCAGCGGCACAAGGTGGAAATCACGCGGGTGTTTCGCACGTACGCCAAAGCCAAGCTGGTGGCGAATTGACACCGGGCCTTTCAGCATGCTAGAATTCTGGGGATAGTGCTTCCGGGCCAGGGACGGCGGCGCCGGATGCAGCGGAAAGATGGAGGGGTACGGTGCCCATGGCAACCTACGCGATCATTGAAACGGGCGGAAAACAATACAAAGTCGCCGAAGGCCAGTCCGTCGAGGTGGAGAAGCTGCCGGTGGAGCCCGGCGCCGAGGTCCGCATCGACCGCGTCCTGCTGCTCAGCCGCGACGGCCAGGTCAAGGTGGGCCGGCCGACGGTGGAGGGCGCGACGGTGGTGGCGCGGGCTGCCGGGCACGGCCGCGGCCGCAAGATTTTGGTGTTCAAATACAAGCCGAAGAAGAACTACCGGCGGCGCAAGGGCCACCGCCAGGCGTTTACGCGGCTGGTCGTCGAAAAGATCGAAGGCTGAGCCGGCTTTTCGCGCGCATGATCGCGGTCGAGGTGTACCGTGACGCCGGGGGCCGCGTGCGGGGCTTCCGCTACTCGGGCCACGCGGACTTCGGCGAGCACGGCGAAGACATCGTGTGCGCCGCGGTGTCCGCCATCGCCCAGACCACCGTGCTGGGCCTGATGCGGCACCTGGACGTGCCGGTGGACGTGAAGCAGAAGCCGGGGCTTTTGGAGTGCCGGCTCGCGGGCGGCAGCCGCGCCGCGCAGGAGGCGGCCGAAAACCCGGCGGTGCAGGCGCTGTTTGAGACGATGGTGCTGGGCGTGCGGGAAGTGGAAAAGCAGTATCCCGAGCACGTCCGGCTGCGCAGCAAGACGATCCGGCAGACGCGCTGACGTTGGATGCGCTGGTGAAAGGAGGCGGGAACGATGGCCTTCCGGTTTGATCTGCAGCTGTTCGCCACCAAGAAGGGCGGCGGCAGCTCCAAGAACGGCCGTGACAGCAAGAGCAAGCGGCTGGGCGTAAAGCGCCACGGCGGCCAGCTGGTGGCGGCGGGCAACATCATCGTGCGCCAGCGGGGCACCAAGGTGCACCCGGGCCAGAACGTCGGCATGGGCAAGGACTACACGCTGTACGCGCTGGTGGACGGCTACGTCCAGTTCGAGCCCATGGGCAAGCGGGGCAAGCGGGTCAGCGTGTACCCCGTGTCCGTCACCGCCTAAGGCGCACTCCCGCCGGGCCGGCGAGCGGTGAAGGAATTTCGGAGGCGGTTCCCGCGGGCGGGAATCGCCTTCTGTTTTTAAGGGGCGGGTTGAAGCGTTGTTTCTGGACGCAGCGCGCATTTTCGCAAAGGGCGGCGACGGCGGCAACGGGGTCGTCAGCTTTCGCCGGGAAAAGTACGTGCCCATGGGCGGGCCCGACGGCGGCGACGGCGGCCGGGGCGGCGACGTCATTTTGCAGGTGGACCCGGGCTTGCGCACGCTCATCGATTTCCGCTACAGGACCCACTACCGGGCGGAAAACGGCCAGCACGGCCAGGGCGGCAACCGGCACGGGCGCCGGGGGCGGGATCTCGTCATCAAGGTTCCGCCGGGCACCGCGGTGAAAGACGAGGCCACGGGCGAGTACATTGCCGACTTGGTGGACCCGGACGACGCGGTGGTGGTGGCCCGGGGCGGCCGCGGCGGCCGGGGCAACGCCCGCTTCAAGTCGCCGACGCGCCAGGCGCCGCGCTTCGCCGAGAAAGGCGAGCCCGGCGAGGGGCGTTGGCTCGTTCTGGAGCTGCGGGTCATCGCCGACGCGGGGCTGGTGGGCTTTCCCAACGCGGGCAAGTCCACGCTGCTCTCCCGCATCAGCGCGGCCCGGCCCAAGATCGCCTCGTATCCCTTCACCACGCTGGAGCCCCACCTGGGCGTCGTGTCGGTGGGCGAAGGCCAAAGCTTCGTGGTGGCGGACATTCCCGGGCTCATCGAGGGCGCGCACGCCGGCGTCGGCTTGGGGCACGACTTTCTGCGGCACATCGAGCGGACCCGGGTGATCATTCACGTGGTGGACGCCTCGGGGCTGGAGGGCCGCGACCCGGTGGACGACTTTCACACCATCAACGAGGAGCTGAGGCTGTATCAGCCGGAGCTCCTGGAGCGGCCCCAGCTGGTCGCGGCCAACAAGATGGACTTGGCCGAGGCGCGGGACAATCTGCCCCGCCTGCAGGAGGCGGCGGAGGAGCTGGGGTACCGGGTGTTTCCCGTCTCCGCCGCGTCGGGCGAAGGGCTGGACGCGCTGGTGTACGCGGTGTGGGAGCTGGTGCAGCAGGCGCCGCGTCCGGAGCCCGTCCGGGTCAACCCCGAGGTTTTGACGGCGGGCCGGCGGCGGGCGCCCCTGAGCGAGTACACCATCCGGCGGGAAAACGACGTGTTCGTCGTGGAGGGCGAAGGCTTAAGCCGGCTCCTGGCCCGGCTGGACCTGGACAACGACGAGGCGGTGCGGTTTTTGCAGAAGGTGTTCACGGACATCGGCCTCCACGATGCGCTGCGCCGCGAAGGCGTGCAGGACGGCGACGTGGTGCACGTCGCGGGGTTCGAGTTCGAGTTCTCTGACGAAGACTAGCATGAGGGCGCGGGAGGGAGCCGGCATGGCGCGAGGCGATTGTCTTCCGGCATGCGAAACGGATCGTCGTTAAGATTGGCACCAGCAGCCTGACGCTGCCCGACGGCGGCGTCGCGACGGAGCGCATCCAGGCGCTGGCCGAGGAGTGCGCGGCGCTGCTGCGGCGCGGGTGCCGCGTCATTTTGGTGACGTCGGGCGCCATCGGCGTGGGCGCCCGGCGGCTGGGACTGAAGGAGCGGCCGCGAGCCATTCCCGACAAGCAGGCCGCGGCGGCGGTGGGCCAGGGGCTTTTGATGCGGGAGTACGAGCAGGCCTTCCTGGCCCGGGGCGTCGTGGTGGGCCAGGTGCTTTTGACCGCGGAAGACACCGTGGACCGGCAGCGGCACCTCAATTCCCGCAACACCCTGCTCAAGCTGTGGGAGTACAACGCCATCCCCATCGTCAACGAAAACGACACCGTGGCGGTGGACGAAATCCGCTTCGGGGACAATGACACGTTGTCCGCGCTGGTGGCCACGCTGGTGGAAGCGGACCTCCTGGTCATCTTGTCGGACGTGGACGGGCTGTACGCGTCGGACCCGCGGGTGGACCCGCACGCGCGGCGGCTGTCCGTCGTGGAGGAGCTGACGCCGGAGCTGGAGCGGGCCGCCGGCGGGGCGGGGAGACCGGTTGGCCCCCCCGGCACGGCCGCCCAGCTGGCGGCGGCCACCATCCGGACGGCCGCGGGCATCCCCATGGTGCTGGCCGACGGCGCCCGGCCCCACGTGCTGCGGGACGTGCTGGCGGGCGCGGAGGTGGGCACGCTGTTTTTGCCGAGCCGCCGCGGCATGCCCGCCCGCAAGCGGTGGCTCGCGTTTCACCACCGGGCCCGGGGCAGCGTCACCGTGGACGACGGCGCGGCCCGGGCGCTGGTGGAGCGGGGCGGAAGCCTGCTGCCCGCGGGCGTGGTGCGGGTGGACGGTTCCTTCGCCGCGGGCGACCTGGTGCGGGTGCTGGCGGCCGACGGCACGGAGCTGGCCCGGGGGCTGAGCAACTACTCCGCCGACGCGGTGCGGCGCATCGCCGGGCGGCGCACGTCCGAGCTGGAAGCCGTGCTGGGCTGGAAGGGCTACGACGAAGTGATTCACCGCGACAATTTGGCGGTCAACCCGCGGCGCGCGGCGGGCCGCGGCCGGCGGTGACGAAGGGGGACGGGCGGCCATGACGGAGTCGGTGTTCTCCGTGGACAAAGCGGCGTGGGAGAGCGCGCAGGACTACATCCTGACTTTGGGCCGGCGGGCCCGGGCGGCGGCGCGCGTGTTGTCCCGCACGGGCACGGAGGCCAAAAACGCGGCGCTGCTGGCCATGGCGGCCGCGGTGGAGCGGCATCAAGAGCGCATTTTGGCCGCCAATGCCGAGGACGTGGCGGGGGCCGAGGCGGCCGGCCTGCGGGGCGCCCTGGTGGACCGGCTGACGCTGACCCCGGCGCGGGTTCAGGCTATGGCCGAGGGTCTGCGGGCCGTGGCCGCGCTGCCGGACCCGGTGGGGGAGACGGTCTCCATGGCCCGGCGGCCCAACGGGCTGGAAGTGGGGCGGGTGCGGGTGCCTTTGGGCGTCATCGGCATGATCTACGAAGCCCGGCCCAACGTCACCGCGGACGCGGCCGGTCTGTGCCTGAAGGCCGGCAACGCCGTCATTTTGCGGGGCGGCCGGGAAGCGCTGGGCACCAACCAAGTCATCGCCGCCGTGCTGCGGGAGGCGTTGGCGGGCACGCCGGTGCCGCCCGACGCGGTGCAGCTGGTGGAGACGCCCGACCGGGAAGCGGCCGCGGCCATGATGAAGGCCACGCGCCTCATCGACGTGCTCATCACGCGCGGCGGCCGGGAGCTGTTCCGCCGCGTCGTGGCCCCG
>QGSR01000343.1 GCA_003387805.1 Bacillota bacterium
ACGAGCCGGTCTGACGCCCCTGGCGGCGGCTGCATGTGGAGCATTGGCTGTTTTGTGAGTTGACGCTGGCTTTTGCGAGCGGAAAGGAGGTGTCCCGGGTTGGCGGCACCTGCAGTGTTTGAGGAATACATGGCGACGGGACGGCGCAAGACGTCGGTGGCGCGCGTGCGCCTCGTGCCCGGCAGCGGCCGCATCGTGGTCAACGGCCGCGACGCGGTGGACTATTTCGGCCGCGAAGTGCTGGTGAAGGTTCTTGCCGAGCCGTTCGCGATTACCGATACGTTGGGCAAGTTCGACACGAAAGTGAACGTGGTCGGCGGCGGCTTCACCGGCCAGGCCGAGGCGACCCGGCACGGCATCGCGCGTGCGCTCCTGCTCGTCAACGAGGAGTATCGCCGGCCGCTGAAGCAAGCGGGCCTGCTGCGGCGCGATCCGCGCATGAAGGAGCGCCACAAGTACGGCTTGAAGAAGGCCCGCAGGGCTTCCCAGTTCTCCAAGCGGTAAACCCGGGCGTTTCCGCGACTGTCATTTGGTCGACATTCGGGCGGGAACCATGCCGAGCGCGGCAGCGTTGGGCGGTTCCCGTTTTGTCTTTTCGCGGCCGGGATCGTTCCCAACCAGCCGTCGCCGGGGTCCCGGGCGCGTCGGCCTTGCCCGGATCGATGGCCGGCAATGGCCGGCCATGGCCGGCGAACGTTCCCTGCCGTCCCGGCCCCTTCCGTGTGCGTTCCCGGCACCCTCGGTGTGCCATCCCGGCGCCCTCCGTGTGGTGTCGCGGCCATTGGTGAGAGGAAAAGCCGACTTCACTTCCGCACCGCGTGACGGCGGGACGGCGAGACAGCGGGACGGCGCCAGGCGCGCCGCCCCGTTGCCATTTTCTTCGTTGTGATGAGACGGGACGGACCAATAGGCGAGGCCGCGGCTACATCTGGGCGTGGGCGAAGGCGGGGATGGCCGCGCCCGCCGGGGCCGAGGCCGGCCGCTTGAAGCCGGTTTCAACGTAGTGGCGGATGTCGGCCGGCGACATGTCGGCCAGACCCAGAGACTGCACGGTGCGGCCGCTGAGCCAGTAGTTGGTGGCCGTGACGCCGCACGCCATCTGGATCAGCGACTCGGTGAAGGGCGTGGGCAGGCCCAGATGGCGGCCGAAGGACGCGATGGGGATGAGCCCCGTGGGCACGTCTTCATAAATGTAGCGGTGCCGCAGCGTCTGCGGCGCCTTGATGCCGCGATAGCTTTCGTTGTTCTGAATGGCCTCGTAGAGCGTCTCGCCGCGGGCGCCGTAGGCGGCTTCCAGCCAGTCTTTCGCCGACGGCGTGATGACGCCCAGGGCCGCCGCGACCGCCAGCCGCTCGGCGTCGATGCGCTCCATGAGCGACGCGATGCTGGGCGTGATGCCTTCGTGGTAGTAGTCGAAGGGCACGCCGCTGTCGACTTTCGACGCGTTCAGGATGAGCGGCGCCGGATGGAAAATGGCGCCGATGTTGGCAAAGCTGGTCTCCAGCACGTTGCGCGCGGCGACAAATTCCGGATACAGCCGGCGCAGCGTGCGCAGCACGATGGGCGTGCGGCGGGCCGGCATGGCGGCCACGGGCACTTCGCGCTTGATGTCGAAAATGTGGGCCCGGTCCGGGCGCTCGGCGCGGCTCGCGTAGATGAACGACTGAGCCTCGGCCACGGTGTTGTAACGGTGGGCCTGGCGCAGCACGTGGTGGACCTCCAGCGCCCCGCCGGTGCGGCCCGGGTTCAGGACGATGATCTGGCGGTCCAGGTGGGGCGCCAGATCGCGGGCCACGGACACGTGGGCCGAAGCCGGGGTCGTGACCATAATTACGTCCGCACCGTCGATGGCCTCGGCCAGGTTGGTCGTCGCGAGCTCCACGGGGCCGAAGCCCTGCACGGCGCCCGTGACGGTGATGCCGCCGGCCCGGCGCACCGGGGCCACTTTGCTTTCGTCCCGGCTGTACAGGCGCACGCGGTGGCCCTTCAGGCCCAGGTGGCCCGCCATGGCCACGCCGCCGTTGCCGGCGCCGATGATGCACACGGACAGTCTCGGACGCAAAAAGGACATACTCACGCCTCCTTGGTTACCGACACCCCCCGGGTGGCCACAAAAAAGCCACAGGGGAAGCTGTGGCGGTCTCCGAAAGCACGCGGAAATACCTTCACGCTTCCCGACGACGCTTGCGAGGTTAGCTGACGGGTTCGGGCCGTCAGGATGGCCCTACCCGGCAGGCGAAGCTGCCAGGATTCACCCCGGTAAGTTGGGTCCCCCGCTCCGGGCGCAGGCCCGGATTCAGCGAACTAGCATGCCGGTTAAGGTGTCTGGGATTGTTGGTGCCTCCCTATTTTATGTGAACGGCCGGATTTTGACAACCCCGGGGAAGGCATGGAAATTCGTGGCATTGGGGGGGCGGGCCCGGGGGGGTGACCCCCGGGGGCGGCCGCTCCCGCCCTCCTCGCCTCCGCTC
>QGSR01000068.1 GCA_003387805.1 Bacillota bacterium
CCTGAGCACGTGCAGGACTGCGATGGTGTCGGCGTGGGCGTCCAGCACGCCCTGCAGCTTGCGATACACGGCCGGGGCTTCGTCGGGCCCGCCGCCCCGCAGCTCCACGCCCAGGCGCTTCAGCTGGCGGTGCACTTCGTCCATGTTGATCTCGCCGCCGACGCGCACCCGCCCGCCCCGCACCCGCTTCCAGCGGCCGGCGGCCCGGGTGCGGCTCATGACGCGGCCGGCGCCGTGCACCGTGCTGTAGAGGGCTTTGCGGGACCACTCGGTGTCTTTGCCGCGGATGATGACGGAGATGTCGCCCATGCTGCCGCCCACGAAGCTGAGCTGCCCGGGGTGCGAAGGCGTGGCGCCTTTGCGGACGACGATGAGCTGTTCGCCGCCGTGCTCTTCCTCCCAGGCGAAGTTGTGGTGGTTGTGCACCTCGAAGTCGGCCTCGGCGCCCAGGATGCCGAGCACCTGGTCCACGACGACGTCCCGCCCGGCGTAGGCGTAGGCGCCGGCCAGCTTCATGGCCTCGTGGTACGCGCGGCCCAGCTCGCTGTCCATGCGCAGCAGCACCGGCGGCATGTCCATGGACTCGCCCGGGTGCCGGGCGTCGAACGGCCGGCCGGCGGCCAGGTTCAGAAAGCCGGTGGCGGTCTTGTGGCCGAAGCCGCGGGAGCCGAAGTGAACGGCCACCCACAGGTCGCCGGTTTGGACGTCTTCCATTAAATTGACGTAATGGTTCCCGGCGCCGACGGTGCCCAGCTGCTCCCGGGCCAGCTTCTTCAGCGCGGCCACGCCCGGGTGCACCGTCCAGCGTTCGTCATCAAAGACGGGGTGGTCGATGGGCTGCGGGTTTTTCCGCCCGATGCCGAAGCTGATCTGGTCGAAAATTTCGTCCATGAGCCGGGGAATGTCGGCCCGGACGTCGTCGGCTTTGAGATTGGTGCGGACCGCTTTGTTGCCGCAGCCGATGTCGAAGCCGACGCCCGACGGGGACGTCAGCCCGCGATAGGCCACCACGCCGCCGATGGGCATGGAGTAGCCTTTGTGGGCGTCGGCGCACAGCACGGCGCCGTACGTTTCGGGCGGCGCGGCGCAGCGTTTGATTTGCGCCATGGTGTCTTCATCGGGATCGCCGAAGACGACGATGCCGTCAATCATTCTCGGTTTGCCCAAAGTCTGCCCCTCCCTTGCCTTCATCTTATCACGAGCGGCCAGCCGGCGGCGGCCCGGGGGGCAGCGGCTGGGCGGGAGGCGGAAGACGCGGCCGAGGCGGCAGGGCGCGGCAGGAGTCGGCTGCAGTCTGGCGAACGCGGGATCAGCGGCCGACAGCGGAACATCGAGGCAACGGCTGCTGCGCAGCCGCGAGATGAAGCGGACGAGGGGGGGCGCGAGTGATTGGAGACGCTGGCGAATTCTCTGAACGGCTTGACCGTGGCCGACGGCCTGCTGGCCGTCGGAAAAGTGCTGCTGCAAATTGCCGTCATCCTGGTCATCGCCCGGCTGCTGCTGGGCATCATCAATCGCGTCATTGAGCACATGCTGCTGAGAGACGACCAGCATCGACCGGCGGTCCGGGACGAGCAGCGGGCCAAGACCCTGGCGTCGTTGCTGAAGAGCGTCAGCTTCTACACGGTTTTTTTCGTGGCAGGCATGATGGTGCTGGAGTCCATCGGCATCAACACGGCGTCGCTGCTGGCCGCGGCGGGGGTGGCGGGTCTCGCCATCGGCTTCGGTGCTCAGAATTTGGTCAAAGACGTGGTCAGCGGGTTTTTCATTTTGTTTGAAGGGCAGTTTCGCGTCGGCGACTACGTCGGCATCGGCAACGTGGAGGGTGTCGTGGAACAAACGGGCCTGCGGACCACGTGGATTCGCTCGTTCGGCGGCGAGGTGCACATCATTCCCAACGGCGAAGTGCGCCAGGTGACGAACTTTATGGGCCACGGGATGCGGGCCATGTTCAGCGTGCCGATTGCCTTTGAAGAGGACGTGGAACGGGCCATCGCCGTCCTGGAGGAAGCATTCGAGAAAGCCCGCGAAGAGGGTGCGCTGGAAAACCTGGTGGCCGGTCCCAAGGTGCTGGGCGTGACCAACATCGGCGAGGCCGGCGTCGAGCTGAGCATCTGGGCCCAGGCCGAGGCGATGTCGCAATGGGCCTTGGGACGGCAATTGCGTAAACTGGTGAAGGAAACGCTGGACGCGCACGGCATCAAGCTGGGTTATCCGCGGCGCCACGTCATGATGCACCCGATGGAGCCCTCGTGATGGGGGGGTGAGTTTGGTCCGGCGGCGCCGGGAGGGCCCGGCGTGGGGCCGGTTTTCGGAACGGCAGCGGCGGAGCCGGACCCGGGCCGCGGAATGCAGGAGGCGATACCAATGGCAGCGAGGGCACCGAGGCGTTTGTACCGTTCGCGGCACGACCGCATTTTGGGCGGCGTGGCGGCGGGAGTGGCGGAGTATTTCAACATCGACCCCACCATCGTGCGGCTGGCGTGGCTGCTCACCGTGCTGTGGGGCGGCGCCGGCGTGGTACTGTACATCATTGCGTGGATTGTCGTACCGCTGGACCCCGGCGGCAACGCCTACAGCGCGGCGGCGTCGGAAACGGTTGACGGCGAAACCGACGGCGACATCGGCGGGCCGCGTTCGTCCGGCACGACTCGCGGCGGACACGGCGGCGACTTCGGCGCCCGGCGTTCGTCGGGCCCGGACCGCGACCAGTCGGCCATCGGCTGGACCCTGGTCGGCATCGGGCTTCTGGTGGTGCTTTTCGGGACCAACTTCCTGGTCTGGCTCTTCGACCCGGTGGTGATGCTGGCCGTCGTGTTCATCATTATAGGCCTGTTCTTCCTGGGGAAGCAGCAGCGGCCGCCTCGGGTACGCTGAGGAGGGGCGGCGGCCGTGGGACGCTGCCCGCGCCGGCGGCGCTCGCTGGCGGCGCCCGCGGTCGGCGCGCGGACAGGCACGGTATGGGCCGCCGGCCACGCCGGCCAATCGCCCGGGCCGAATCCGCCGGGGCCGACAAGGAGGTCAAGGGCATGCGCTGGTCTTTCGACGTGGCTAAAGTGGCGGGCATCACCGTCCGGCTCCACGTCACCTTCCTGCTCCTTCTGCTCTGGCTCGCGGTGAGCCACTACCTCGTGGGCGGGTGGCCCGCGATGGTCCAGGGCCTGGCTTTCATCCTGGGCATTTTCGGCTCGGTGCTGCTGCACGAGTTCGGTCACGCGCTGGCCGCCAAACGGTTCGGCATCCACACGCCGGACATCACGCTCTTGCCCATCGGCGGCGTCGCCCGGCTGGAGCGGCTTCCCGAGCGGCCGCACGAAGAGTTCATCGTGGCTCTGGCGGGCCCGGCCGTGAACGTGGTCATCATCGTGCTTCTCTACCTTGGCTTCCTGGCCACGGGCCGGCTGGACGTCCTCCAAGACTTCGCCCTCGTGGGCGGCAGTTTCTGGGCGCAGCTCTTGTTCGTCAACATGTGGCTCGTCATCTTCAACTTGATTCCGGCCTTCCCGATGGACGGCGGGCGGGTGCTGCGGGCGCTTCTGGCCGCCCGCATGGGTTTCGTGCGGGCGACGGAGCTGGCCGCGTCCATCGGACAAGCCTTCGCCTTCCTTTTCGTGCTCCTCGGCTTTTTCGTGAATCCGATGCTGATTTTCATCGGCCTGTTCGTGTACATGGGCGCCGCCAGCGAGGCGTCGTCGGCCCAGCTGCGGGATTTCGCCGATGCGATGCCCGTGGCCGCCGTCATGCTGACCGACGTGCGGGTGCTCCACCGGGAGACGCCGCTGGCCGACGCCGTAGAGATTTTGCTGCGAGGCACCCAGCGGGAGTTTCCCATCGTGGACGGCTTGGGCCGGGCCGTAGGCATGCTGTGCCGGGAGGACGTCATCAAGGCGCTGCGCCAGCACGGCCCCGAAGTGCCCGTGGCCCGCGTCATGCAGACCAACGTCCCCGTCGTTGGCCGCTGGGAGACGCTGACCCGCATCTTTACCCGCATGATGGAGGGCCAGCACCAGGCCGTGGCCGTCGTGGACGTGCACGGCCACGTGGTCGGCTTGCTCACCCGCGACAACCTCGCCGAAGTGATGATGGTGCACGGCGCCATGGCGGCCAGCGCGAGCGTGGACTGGCGCGGCCGTACGGAGGAGCCGTAGCAGCGGGCCCGCTGGTTCGCCGTGAGAGCAGCCGGAGCTTTTCACCGGAGAGGCGGCCGCGCTCGGTCGCCGTGCAGGCGGCCGGAGCGTTTCGACGTCGAAGCGGTTGTGGCGTGTCGGCGTGCAAGCGGCCGGAGTGCTTCGCCGTAGAGGCGCCCGCACCCGTTCGCCGCCGGAGCGGCCGTGCCGCTTTGCCGTGCCAGCGGCCGGAGCGTGTCGCCGTGAACGCGCCGTGCCTGTCCGCCGTCAGAGCGCCTGCACTGCTTGGCCGCAGGCGGGGCGGTCCGTTTTTGCCCTGGGTGCGGCGAGGCCGTACGGGCGTGGGGGCCCCGGCGCCGACGGCCGGGTTAGCCCTGGGGAGCCTGGTCAGCCCTAGGGAGCCTGGTCAGCCCCGGGAGCAGAGTAAGCCCCACTGGTGAGGCTTGTTTTCGCGTTAGGCCTCGTTTCTGAGGCTTACGCCGAAGATAATCCTCGGAATTGAGTCTTGTTGTCGCCGTCCGGGCCGGTACCGCCCGCGGTCCTGGATGTTCTTGTTTATCTAAACTTCGTATTCGTTCTTGATGTCTCCATACGTCACAGAAGTATAGGAATCGTGCGAGGTTCTTCGTTGTGAGGTTAGGCTGGACCCAATTCGGGAAGCCGCAGTCCTTAGGCTTCTTGGCAGTCCCGAAAACGCCGATGACGAAAGCGTTTGCGCGGTCGCCGCCCGCGGATGTCCCTTCGTAGGGAGAGCCACCTTGATGAAGTCTGCGGCTCGGATTCGCGCAGGGGCGCCGGGTACCGGCAGCAAGCGTACCAAGGACCTAAGAGCACGGCGAAGTACGGTGAAGCACGGCGACGTCCAGGAGGCCCTTGACAGCCCCTCGAGGTCGTGTTATTGTTTGAGTGCACTAGTCAGCTAGTGCACCGATGCGGGTCTCGTGGCACCGTCTCGGGCTGAACGGGGGTACACCACTTGCAGCTCAGATTTGATCCGGAGCGCCCGATATATCAGCAAATCATTGACGAGTTCAAGCGGGCCGTGGCCAGGGGCGACCTGAAGCCCGGGGACCGCATCCCGTCGCAGCGGGAGCTGGCCACGCAGGCCCGCGTCAACCCGAACACGGTGCAGCGGGCCTACCGGGAGATGGAGTGGATGGGCTTGGTGGAGACGCTGCGTGGCCAGGGTACGTTCATTGCGAACGAGCCGGCGCTGCTCGCGTCGATCAAGGCCGAGATGGCCGACGAAGCCGTGCAACGGTTCGTCAGCGAGATGCGGGCGCTGGGGTTTTCGCCGCGGGAGATTTTGGAGCGGACCGAGCGCGCCGTTGCGGTGGGAAAAGGGCGCACCGACGGCGAGAACGCTGACGGCAGCGAGACCGCGGGAGGCAATGCCGGCGATGGCCAAGCCGACGGCGCCGGCCGCACCGACGGAGCGCCGGGCGGAGCCGGTGAGCGGTGGCAGCCGCGGCAACCAGGGCTATCACGGCGGCGACGCCGGAGACGAAGACGGCGGTGAAGACGATGACGATGACGATGGCGATGACAACGATGACGCCGATGACGGCCAATCCGATGGTGGAATTCCGGGGCGTGCACAAGCGGTTTCCGGGGGCGGAAGCGCTGCGAGGCGTCAGCTTCGCCCTGCCGACGGGTCAGATCATCGGCTTGCTGGGGCCCAACGGCAGCGGCAAATCCACGCTGCTGAAGCTGGCGGCGGGTCTGTACCGGCCCAATGCGGGGACCGTGCTGATCGCGGGCCGGCCGCCGGACCGCCGCACGAAAGCCATGGTCGCGTACTCGCCGGAAGTGGACCACCTGTACCCGTGGATGACCGTGCGGGAGACGCTGCGGTTCGTCGGCGCGTTCTTCGATGACTGGGACGAGCAGCGGGCCGATCGGCTGCGGGAGTTCATGGGTTTGCGGCCGGGCCAAAAGGTGGGCGCGATGTCGAAGGGCATGCGGGCCCGGCTGCGCCTGGTGCTGGCGCTGGCCCGGTCGGCGCCGCTGGTGCTGCTGGACGAACCGCTGTCCGGCATCGACCCGCCGTCCCGGCGCCGCATCGTGGACGCCATCGTGTCCGAGTACCGGGCGGGCCAGCAGACTATCATCATTTCCACCCACGAAGTGCTGGAGACGGAGCCGCTGTTCGATTATCTGCTCATGCTGCAGGCGGGCATCGTCAAGCTGCAAGGCGACGCGGAGGAGCTGCGGGCCCGCTACGGCACGTCCGTCCAGGGCATTATGGAGGAGGTGCTGACGTGAACGAATCGGCGATGAGCCACCAACGTTTCGTCGGTCCGAGCGCCGGCGGCGCGGAGCGGGAACCCCGCATGGCCCGGATGCACGCCGGCCGTCGGAGGAAATGGCCGTACCTGCTCCTGCTGCGCAAGGAGCTGCGCCAGGCGCTGCCCACCGCGGGCTTGTTCACCCTGTCCATCGTCGCCTGGCACGCCTTCCTGTACACGCGCATCGGCCGGTGGGACCCGCAGGTCGTGGTCGTGAGTGCGTTGCTGCATCTCGGCTTCGTTCCGATGTGGACCCTGTGGCGTGCCGGCGCCTCGCTGCGCCAGGAGTGGTCGTCCAATCACATGTCGCTGCTGCTGACGCTGCCCGTGCCGGGCTGGTATATCACCAGCGCGAAAGCGCTGGTGCTGCTGGCGGAGATGCTTTGGTACATCGTCCTCGTACTGGCCGGCACCCTCGTCCTGGCCATCGAAGGCTCATGGATCCAGCGAATTGACCTGCTGGGCCAGGCGTATGTCATCGGGGGCGAGATTTACAGCCGGATTCCCGCGGAGGCGCTCTCGTGGCGCACGCTGCTGTTTGCGCTGGGCGTCGTGACGGCGGTGGCTGCGTCCGGCATCATCGCGACCCAGTTCTCGTACATCGCCGGCTGCTTGTGGCGCCGCTGGTCGGGCCTGTTCTCGACGGCGGTGGCCGGGCTCAGCGTGTGGTTCATCCTCCGGGCGGGCACGCTCCTCGCGCCGCTTTTCCGCTGGGTGCCCGAAATACCCGTGGACGGCGCGGTCATCGTCAACAACGTGCGCGTCCAGCAGACCATGTACCTGGGCTTGTCGCCCGTGTTCGGCGCTTTGGCGGCCGTCGCGCTGTTGTTCTGGCTGGGAGCGGTGCTGCTGGAGCGGGACGTGGAGCTGTAAGCCGCCGGGCATGGTCAACGGTCTTGGGAGGAGCTGGTGAGCCGTGGATCGCCGACGCATCATCTTGGCCGTGTTTTTCGTGGCGCTGGCCGTCGCGGCGCTGGACGTCTATTCCAACGGCGTGGAGATACTGGATGATTTCGGGCGGCTTTTGTCCGTCCGGTTCGGGCCGCCGCATCCGGGGCAGACGCGGTGGGACGCGCCGGTGCGCATGACGCTGACGGAGGCCCGGCCGGCCGCCGGCGCGGAAACCCTGGTGCTGGACAACACCCAGGGCTATGTCGAAATCACCGGCGATGACGTGGACGAAATCCGGGTGGAGCTGGAACTCTACGCCTTTACGAACGGCGACCCGGAGGAGGCGCGCCGCATCCTGGAGGCGTACGACATTGTCCTCCTTCCGGGGCGCACCACGGTGCAGCTGTCGGCCCGGCAGCCCGAAGAGCCCGTGCCCTTCGACGGGATTCACCACGCCGTGTGGCGCATCGTCGTGCCGCGTGAGATGGCCGTGGAGGTGCGGACGACGCCCGCCGTCGTCAATATCGCGGGCGTGCGGGGCGGCATCCGGGCGGAAGGCGTGGGCGCCCAGCTGTTCCTGCAGCCCGCGGGCGCGGCGGCCATCGACGTGTCGCTGGCTCTGGGGGGCCTGCTGGACATCGCCTTGCCCGAGGAGGCCGCGAACCACTCGCTGCACGCGGTGCTGAATCCCGGATCGTTGTTCGTGGACGCACCTGGATTTGAATCAATCCGGGCCGGCGCCCGGGAAACGCTCACCGGCGCCATCGGGGAAGGTGCGCATCCTTTGCGCATCGAACTGATCGACTCGAGCGGCTTTGTGAGAATCGGCAAATAAAGGCCGGCGCGTGCGACAAACCACATTGGCTGGACGCCGGGTGACGGCCGGCCTTTGGCAAAGGCGCCGCCTGAGACAGGAGGGAATGCGCGTTGGCATTGCCACGAACGGGCGCAACGCACCCGGCGGGCGGGTCGCCGCCGAGCGGGGGTTCGCGGGGCGGAACGTCCCCGGTCGGGCTGCCGCTGAAGCGGAGCGGCCTGGCCCGCTGGCTGGGCGTGCTGCGGCTGTCGCGGCGGCAGCTGCAGCAGCGTTGGCTGGAGAGCGCGCTCATCGTCCTGGGCCTCGCCTTGGGCGTGGGCGTGCTGACGGCGGGCGAGACGTTCGTCCGCTTCCAGCAATCCATGGTGGTGGAGCGGCTGGGCGCCGTGGCACCCGAGCGGCGGGCGGTGACGGTCCGGCCGCGGGCGCCCGTCACGACGGAGCAGCTGTTCGGCACGAATTCCGTGCCGGCGGTGCGCGGCGCGGCCCGGGTTTTGTCGGACCCCGGCCCCCTCCCCGCCCCAGACGGGCGCCCGCTCGGCCCGGGAGTGCCGGGG
>QGSR01000344.1 GCA_003387805.1 Bacillota bacterium
GCCTCTCGGCTTCGGGGCGGCGGTAGACGATGGTCACTTCCGCGGCCCCCAGGCGGATGGCGGTGCGGGCCGCGTCCATGGCGGTGTTGCCCGCGCCGATGACGGCCACCCGGCGGCCCACGGGCGGGGACGCGCCGTCGCCCGCCACGGCCCACGAAGCCTGCATGAGGAAGTCTTTGGCGGTCCAGACGCCTTTCAGGTCGCTGCCGGGGATGTTCATGACCGACGGCCGGTTGGCGCCCACGCCGACGAAGACCGCTTCGTAGCCTTGTTCGAACAGTTCGTCCACCGTCACGTCCCGCCCGACGACGACGCCGTAGCGGAACTCTACGCCCAGCCGTTCAATGCGTTTCGCCTCCGCGTCGATGACGCGCTGCGGCAGGACGAACTCGGGAATGCCGTAGGACATGACGCCGCCCGGCAGCGGGCAGCCGTCGAACACGGTCACCGCGTAGCCTTTGCCGCCGAGGAAATGGGCCACGGTCAAGCCCGCGGGACCGGCGCCGATGACGGCCACTTTCTGCCGGGGCCCGGCGGGCGGTTCGGGCAGGGCGTTCAGCCCGCCGGCCAAGGTGCGGCCCGACAGCCCCGTTTTTTCGGCCAGGTACTGCTCCACTTCGTCCGCGTGCTGCAAAGCCCAGTCGCCGATGAACCGCTCCAGGGCGCCGATGTTGATGGGATCGCCCCGGTGGCCCATGACGCAGTAGCCCTGGCACTGGTTCTCCCACGCGCAGACGCGGCCGGTGCACGACAGCAAGGCGTTTTGCGAGCGGTCCAGCGCCGCGGCCTCCAGGAACTTGCCTTCGGCGATGAGGTCGATGAAATCCCGGATGGGATTGTTGTTGGGACAGCCGATTTCGCAGGCGGGGCTGGCGCACTGCAGACAGCGCTGGGCTTCCAGGACGGCCTCCTCGGCGGTGTAGCCCAGGTTCACCTCGGCGAAGTTGTCGATGCGATCGTGAACGGGCAGGTGGGGGATGTCAAGAGCGTTCCAGCGGACGTTGCGCGCCATCGCGATCCTCCCCGGTTGAGAAACCATCGGTGATGCACGCGTACCCTCGGTTACAGATTAGTCGGAACCGGGGGGAATTCCTATACGCGCGGGTGTTTATGGGACATTTGACGGCGCGGCGGGGGTCGAATGCCAGGAGGCGCCGGGACGCTTCGCCTCTTGGGGGCATGAAAAACGAACCCCCGGCAGAAAACCGGGGCTGGCGGGTGGTGCCGGAGGTGGGACTCGAACCCACACGGTGTTACCCAAGCGATTTTGAGTCGCTCGCGTCTGCCAGTTCCGCCACTCCGGCCCGTCCGACATCGACCATTTTAACACAGGTCCTGCGTGGATTCAATAGGACGGGGGCGGCGCGGAAGGCCGCCCCTCTCACTGCGCCGGCGCCATCAAGGCGTTCAGCGCGTACTCCAGCACTTCCATTTCGATGTGGCTGACCGCCGCGTCCCAGTCTTGATCCAGCACGGCCCGGACCAGTTCAGCGTCGACGTCGGCCCGCTGGCTGACCAGCTCGGTGAGGCGCCGCTTCGCGTGTTCCTCCACCGACGCCCAGTCCTGCTCTAGCAGCGCCGCGGCTTCTTCCGCGCTGACGCCCGCCTCCAGCAGCTGGTTGTACAAGGAGACCCGCAGCTCCGCGCCGGCCCGCTCCCAGTCGCGTGCGATAATGGCCGCCAGCTGCTCCGGCGTGGCCAGCTCCCGCAGCACCTTCGTGGCCTCGTTGATGACCGCGGATCCCGGCGAGTCGGCACCGGCCGCGGCGGCCACCAGCA
Organism: Bacillota bacterium; assembly: GCA_003387805.1. Classification (GTDB taxonomy): domain Bacteria; phylum Bacillota; class Limnochordia; order Limnochordales; family ZCTH02-B6; genus CALJUZ01. Next base: position 1,780 of record QGSR01000344.1, read on the forward strand.
GCCGGCCGCCGGTGTCGGCCAGCACGCGGACCTGGTCCCCCGGGCGCAGCGCGTCCAGGGTCGCGGCCGCGCCGTTGCGCACGATGAGCGTCTCATCGCCGGCGGTAAAGGAAACGGAGCGGCGCGCATCCTCCTGGACGCCCACGGTGCGGGCCGCGGCGTGGACGAAGGCCACGGGACCTTCCAGCCGCTCCAGCGCCGCCGCGGCGCGGATCATGTGCCGGGCCTCCGCGGGCTCCACCGCTTCGTCGGGCGCGAAGAAACTGCCGGTGTGGAAGGGGAGGAGCCCCAGCCGGTGGGCCATGCCGACGGCCGCGAACGCGCGGTGATCCGGAGGCACGTCGCGGAAGACCGGTTCGGCGGGCGGATGGACGGCCGCGGTTTCTTCCAGGCCCAGCGCCCGCACGGCCGCGACCGTCAAGTCGGCCCGGCTCACCGGCTGGTCCGGCCGAAAGGTGCCGTCGAACCAGCCGTCCATGACGCCGGCCGCGACTACCGCCGCCACCGCCCGCCGGGACGGGTGGACCTGGATGTCGCTGAAGCCCACGTCGTCTGCCGCCGGCAAGGCGAATGCCTCGGCCAGCATCTCCGCCAGCTCGGCCCGGGTCAGGGGCCGGCGGGCGGGCCGCCCCGGCCCGCCGCACGGAGCCGGGCCGGGGCCTGGAACCGCGGCCGGCGCCACACCCC
>QGSR01000345.1 GCA_003387805.1 Bacillota bacterium
CCCGCGCCGGCCCCCCCCGGGCGGGGCGGGGGGGGCCGGGCGCCCGCCGTCGTCGCCGTCGCCGCCGCGGGCGCGGTCCGGCGGCGGGACGCCCCCAGGTTCTTCATCCCGCGCTGGTACGTGAAATAGGCTGTCAGGCCGAAAAGCACCATCGCCAGCAGCGTGGCCGTGGCGGCCAGAATCATCTGCCGCCTGCGCCGCTCCCGGCGGCGCCGCCGCCGTTCCTCGAACTCCAGCAGTTCCTGCTGTTCCCGGTCGAGTTCGTTGCCCGAGCGTTCCATCCCGTTCAAAACCTTTCGTTGACTTGGGCACGCCGGAGATCACCCGTGCGCGCCGCCGGAGCCGGCCCGGGTCCGCCACTCACCGGCTGCCCGCCATCGGCCCAGCAGCCACCGCCCGCCGGCCACCAGACGCAGGCCGCCACCCGCCGGCCGCCGCCCGCCGCGCCGGACCCCTCGTCCGAAAAACGTTCCCCACAAAAAGCAAAAAGCCAGCTCAAGCCGCGCCAGCGCGTCCTGGTCTAGCTTCTCCGGAGCAAGATTTCGTTGCGGGCAGCCACGGTGTCCGAATGGAGCAGGCCCCCTTTGTCCAGCACGTACCGAATCAGCCCGTCGTACGCCGCCAGCAGCGCCGCATCCAAATCCTCCGTGCTCAGCCGGCGCAGCTCGTCCACGCCGGGGAACGAGCGACCGGGTTCGATCAGGTCGGCCAAAAAGACGATGCGCTCCAACGGTGACATGCCCGCCCGCCCCGTGGGGTGGTGGCGAACGGCCGCCAGTACGTCCGGATCGCCGACGCCGAACTCCCGCCGCGCCAGCTCCGCCCCCACGGGCGCGTGCCACAAGTGCGGCATGTGCGCCATTTCATCGTCAAAAATTATACCAAACCGCTCAGCCAGCTTCAACAACGTGTCCTGCGGCAGCTCCTTGGCCACGTCGTGCAGCCACGCCGCCAGAACGGCCTTGTCTTCGGCCACGCCCCAGCGCCGGGCCAGCTCCGCCGCGGCCTGCACGACGCCCTCCACGTGGGCGAAGCGCCCGGGCGACACCCGCCGCCGCACTTCCGCGGCCAGCCCCGCCGGGTCCATCGCGGGCGGCCTTTGGCCCGCATACTTCCGGTCGCTCATCGGTACAACCCATTCTTCATAATGTAATGCCACACCGGATCCGGCAGGAGATAGCGGGCCGAGCGGCCTTGCCGGATGCGGTGCCGAATGTCGCTGGAGGAGATGGCCAGCGCGGGCACCTGCAGCGGGTGGATGCGGTCCTTGAACTTTTGCGCGACCGGACCCAGCGCCTTCTTGAACGTCATCAGACTGTATCCGGGCCTGGTGGCCGCAATGAAATGGCACATCTCAAACAGCGACTCGCCGTCTTTCCACTGCAGGATCTGCGACATGGCGTCCGCGCCGGTGATGAAATACAGCTCGGTCTCGGGGCCGTACAGGCGCTGCAGCTCCGTCAGCGTGTCCACCGTGTACGAAGGCCCCGGCCGGTCGATGTCCACCCGGGAGACGACAAACACGTCGTTGGCCACCGTGGCCAGCACGGTCATGAGGAACCGGTGGCGAGCGTCGGTCACCGTCTCGGGCCGCTTGTGCGGCGGCTGCCCCGCGGGCACGAACACCACCTGCTCCAGCCGGAACTCCTCGGCGGCTTCGGCCGCGGCCACCAGGTGCCCGTAGTGAATCGGGTCAAAGGTGCCGCCCATGACGCCGATGCGCCGCTTTCCCTTCGTCATCAAACCAACTCCATCAAGCCCGCCGCCGGCGGCGCCGGCGCGCCGTTACTCCCGCACGTGGCCGTCACCGTAGACGACGTATTTGACCGAAGTCAGCGCTTCCAGTCCCATGGGCCCGCGGGCGTGCAGCTTCTGGGTGCTGATGCCGATCTCGGCGCCGAGGCCGAACTCGCAGCCGTCGGTAAAACGGGTCGACGCATTGACATACACCGCCGCCGCGTCCACCTCCTGCAAAAACCGGCGGATGCGCCCGTAATCCCGGGACACGATGGCCTCCGAATGGCCCGTGCCGAAGCGGGCGATGTGATCCAGCGCCGCGTCCAGATCCGGCACCACCCGTACGGCCAGGATCAGGTCCAGGTATTCCGCACGCCAGTCGTCCTCGGCCGCCGGCTTCATGGCCGGCACCACGGCCCGGGCCGCCGGGCAGCCCCGCAGCTCCACGCCGCGCCCGGCCAGCGCGTCCGCGGCCGCCGGCAAAAACCGCCCCGCCACCGCCTGGTGCACCAGCAGCGTTTCCATGGCGTTGCACACCGACGGCCGCTGCACCTTCGCGTTGACCACGATGGCCAGCGCCTGCTCCAAATCCGCGTGCTCGTCCACGTACGTGTGGCAGACGCCCGCGCCCGTCTCGATGACGGGCACCGACGCCGTGGCCACGACGCGGCGGATCAGCTCCCGGCCGCCGCGCGGGATGAGCACGTCGATGCGGCCCGCGGCGTTCCG